>NZ_PZKO01000066.1:0-101133 GCF_014926485.1 Pseudarthrobacter sp. AB1 | reverse complement strand
CCTCAGGACTCGGGACATGGTGAGATTTCGGGTGTGGGGTTTCAGGCCTTCGTCTTGATTTTGTAGTGCAGGGTGAGGTTGGTGCCGGGGTAGCGGGTTTCGGTGCTGGTGAGGTGTTCGCAGAGTTCGGCGAGGGCGTTGGTTTTGGCTTTTGTGGGCAGTGGGTCCAGGGTGATCGTCAGGTGGCCTGGGACGGTGGGGTCGATGTCTCCCGGTTGGCTGAAGGCTTGGCGTATGAGGGCGTGGGCTTCGTCGGCACCCCGTTTGTAGCCGGTGTTGGTGCGGATCTCCCGGGCGAGGGTCATCATCGTGTTGTAGGCGGCCATGCGGATGCCGTGATGGATGAGTTTCGTCTCCGTGTCGAGTACTTGCTGGCCGGGGGCGAGGTCACCGAGCCGGACCCGTGCCGGTAACGCCTCGTGGGCGGCTTCGGCTTGGGTGAGTGCTGTTTCGGCCGTCCAGAGTGGTGCTTTGAGGTGGTTGATCATGTCGTTGGTGATCAGGAAGTCCCGGGTGCCGGCGGGTGGGTTTTTCAGGGCAAGTTCGCCGGCATCGACCTTGGCGGTGACGTCCGCGTAGTATTTCCTGGCGGCGAGGACTGCTTGGTAGGCCTTCTTTTTGGCGGGGTTGGGGACTATACGCTCCGGATCGTCATCGGTGCTGGTGTAGGAATCGTGGGAGTCCAGGTCGAAGTGCATTCGGGCGTAGCGGAACTGGTTTTCCTGTCGCCACCGGTTCCCCATCCGGTGGATCGCCTCCCCGGTGGACAAATGGTCGTCGGTGGTGAGGATGTGGATTTGCCGGGTTCCGCCCCCGGTCGCGGCCACGATCCGGCTGATCTGTCGGAGCTGAAACACTTCCCCACTGTTTTTCGTCGTTGTTGCCAGGGGCAGGTCAACGAGCGTGTCCGCCGCCAACCAGGCCCTCGTTTCGCCGTGCTCGTCAACGTGGGTGACCTCGGTGAACAGGGAGGGGTCAATGTCTTCGGTCTTGCCTTTGCGCCAGGTCAGCACGTCAAAACCATTCCCGGCCATGTGTTTGAACAATGCTGGTGACCAGCCACCGCGGTCAAAGCCGACCAACACCGGCCGGGAATCTCCCACCGCGGTACGGAGTTCGGGCAGGAGCCGGCGCAGTTCCCCGGCAAGGGACGCGCCCGGTTCGGCCATGACCACAAACACCGGGGCGCCGTGGGCGTCACTGACCCAGGTTTCCTCGGTCGCCGGGACCGGGAACTTCAACCTCGTCGAGTACAACTTCCCGATTTTCTTCGTGCCTTGGTAGGCGCGCACGTGCCCGTCAACGTAGAGGATCGCTGCCAGGTTCGCCCCGCCCGGGCCAAGGTTGCCCAGGTGATGGGATGCCAGGGCCGCGATCAGTTCCTGCGCGTGGCCGGCTTCGGCGAGCTGGCTGATCCGGCGGCGGATCGTTTTGACCTCCGGGGCCCGATCCAAACCCAGGACCCGCCCGAGGTCCTCCGGGCCGAAACGGGTTGCGCCCTCGGCGCGTGTTTCCCCAGCCAGGGCCCGCAACACCGCATCAATCAGGATTGTTTCCAGCCCGTAAAACCCGTTCGGCAACGCACCATAGGTGGCTTTCGCGCACTCGAGCAGACCGGAGCGTTCCAGGGCGGGGAAAGCCAGGAACAACCCGGCATGCGGGATACGGGCGGCCGGGAAGAACGCCGGGACCGCGCACTCCACTACGCCCGCGGCGGCACGCTCCACGGCACGGGCAACGGGTGCCGGCAGGACCGGAAGCTCCTCCCGGACCGGCTCTGAGAGCGTCAGGGCGGGCGCTGCGTCGGCACTGGGTGCGGCATCTTCGCTGCCAGCCATGGTCACGGCGCGCCGGACGGTGTCGGTGGAGACCCCTGTTGCAGCGGCAGTGGCACGCAGGCTTGCCCCGGTGGCACGGTAGGCACGGATCTCTTCAGCTTTCGTCTCCGTCAACACCGAGGCACGCTTGGGGCCCTTCTTTTCCGGCACCAGGGCCGCCAGGCCCTCGCTGGTGAGCAGCTTGCGCCAGCGACGCAAGGATTCCGGTGTCACCCCGAACCCGGCAGCTACTTCATTGACCTGGGCCGCACCGACCTGTACCAGCTGGGCCGCAGCCAAACGTCGTAAGTCTTCCCGGCCAGCCGGCCATTCAAAAGACTTGAATCCATTGATGAAAACCGTTCCACCAGCGGCCTTGCCATCGAAGAACGCCACTGCGTCTCCAATGAGAGCTGCACCGACTTCTTCCAGGACGGGCAGGGCAGGTTGAATCGTCATTGAAGTCATTGTTTCACCCACCCGCACAAGAAAATCATCACAAATCTATTTTCTCACAGAACGGATTGAATTAACAGCCCCCAGCAACCAAAAACACCGCAAATCCAAGGAAGCACAAAAACTACCTACCGACCATGTCCAGAGTCCTGGGCCTCGTCAAGCTTCTTTTCCGTCCCGCCTGGCGTGACCTTCCATGCCACCAGCAGATGTCTGGCGTCGGCTAACTGCCAAATGTATTCGCCTCCACCATGGCCATGCTTTTGCCCTTGGCCAGCGATCGATTATTCGTTGATTCGGTCCCAAAAGCCTCCACCATTAGCACGCTGACTTGCCTTGCCGAGGTACATAACCGAAGTCTCTGGCACCCACGATCGAGCCGCCGGATCCGTTCCCGATTTTCCACCTGCAAACGCCAGGAAAAGGTGTCACGTAGGCTGGGGCAATCACACAAGTATTGGGGGTAATCCGGTGAATACCGTTGGAGTTTTTGGCATCCTGCCAGTTCTGTACGTGGTCGTCATGGCTGTGCTTATTGGCCTCGCGATTTATGTTCTGGTCCTGGCGATCATCTTCCTCCGGCTTCGAATCGCTGAATTGAAGCGAGCTCAGCCACCGCGGGAAGATACACAGCGGCAGTGACAAAGAAGCACAGGCCTGCGCCTGATCCTGAACTCGTACAGATGTACCGGCAGGGCATTTCCTCCCCGAAGATTGCAATCATCGAAGGCATTGCCGAGAGCACGGTTCGCTACCACCTTGGTATCGCCTTCAAAACAGACCCGGGGCTCCGGGACGAGCACAAGGCGGCCCGGGGGGCCGTCACCCGCCCAACTGCCGGGTTGCGGAACCTGAATGACGTCGTGGCGTTCTTCACCGCCGAAGGACGGCTGCCCACCACTGGCGGGAACACTGCGCGAGAGCGGGCCCTGGGGGCGTGGCTGTACCGCCAGCGGCAGCTTTCGGCTGCCGGCACCATCTCCCCCACCTTTCGTGAAGGGCTGAGCGTCATACCTGGCTGGGATGCCGGACCGTCCTACCAGGACCGTCATGAGGCCCGGTGGGAGCAGCGGCTGCAGGAGCTCATTGACTATAGGACCGCCGGGAACGAATGGCCACGCCACCAGAAAACCGATGACGTCCATGAACGCACCCTGGGAATCTGGCTGCACGGGCAGCGGATCAACCACCGTGACGGCACGCTTACCCCCGGACGGAAAGAGAAGCTGAACGAGCTGCTGCCGGGGTGGCGTGAAGGCAGGGGCCACCGGGGCGGCCGCAAGACGCCAGAATCTTGAATCAACCAGTGTGAATAATCCCGTTATCACTGGTATTAAGCGCTAATCGATAAGACTGCCAAGAGTGAATGAAGCGTTAAGCATTTAGTCCGGATGGCGCCCGGCCTACTCGTAACCTCGAAGGGAAGCGTCCTACTTCCTATTGGGCAGTAGGCTAAGTAGATGCAAAAAACCATAGTGGTCCTGTCGGATGACCTCGACGGCTCCGAAGCCAGTGAAACCATCACGTTCGCCCTTGATGGGGCCGAATACGAGATTGACCTGAATGAAACCAACGCTGCGGAACTCCGTGAAGCCTTGGAACGCTTTACCCAGGCCGCCCGTAAGACTTCCGGTGGCCGCGGTCGACCGGCCGGTCGTAAATCTGCAGGTGGCGGTATCGACACCAAAGCTGTCCGTCTGTGGGCTATCGACAATGGCTTCCAGGTCAACACCCGCGGCCGTATTCAGTCGGACATCATCGAAAAGTACCAGGCTGCGAATTAGGCCAGCACCGGCCAGGAAATGGCTACCGCCTGACGGGTATCTGCTAATACCCGGCTAAGACTCCCCAATCACCAGATCCACAAACATAATCAGGGCCAGAACTCATTTGAGTTCTGGCCCTGATTTGTTTATCTGACGATCGGCGGCAGTTTCATCTGAGCTAGAGACTTCACCGTCGGGGAAGTCTCACGGTTCAACTGCTCGTCGAGGGTCACCTTCAGCCGCGCCGCGAGGATTTCGCGTCGCAACGTGGCAAACACCTCGTCCTTGTGCGCCTGGTGGTCTGCTTGGGGGTACCCATGAGACTCGTCCTCGCTGCTTCCATTCTCTCCAAATACCGGCGGATCGTTGGCTGTGGCCGGGCGGCTTAATTCTCGTATAGAAGAGTGTCCAATCAGCGGTCCGCCCTTCTCCTGCCGGGCGGCGTCCCGGTGTTGCTCCAGGAGGTGCCGGATCTCTTCGTCCCGCATTCTCGTGCCGGACCCTTTCCAGACAGTATCGAACAGCGACTTTTCCTCGGAGTTGGCCAAATCACTCTTGGCCAGAACCCCGAGGATACCGATGCCGTAGGAGAACATCGTGTCGTTGGTCGAGGCAGTGGCATTCAGGGCCCACTGGGCGCGTGTCCACCACTCGGTCATGGCGTCACTCTCACGCGTTCGCCGCAGATTTCTCGCGTCGTTTGCCACGTTGGGCTTGGAAGCACTCTCTTTTTGTCGCAGGTTCCGGAGTCCGACCACGGTGACCCCGATAACCGCGGCCAGGAGAGCGACGGACGCCAGTGCGGCAACGTATGTCCACCACCCTGGATCGCTTGATGAAAGCCCCTCCAGGGCAGCAACAACCCTGTCGGTAATCTCCTGCATCTGCTGATCATTCATCGCACCCCACTCCATATTCACTCCGGCCGCTAAGGGCTCGGGCTTCCTCATCAAGGATCTTGGCCACTGCCCGGAACGCTTTAGGGTCCAGCAGACCGAGGGCTTGGGCGGCGTAATGTCGCACCTCCGCGCGCCTACTCATCCGGGCTTGTTCAAGGTTGGCTTTGACTTGATGGGGCAGTTCCCCGTCCTCTTGGAACAGGTATTGCGGAGCTATATCGAAAACAGTGGCGAGAGCAAGCAGTGCCTCTTCCGGGACCGCCTGTTCTTTGCCGCTCTTGAGCAGGGACCACCGGGTCCGTGAGATGTAGTAGCCGGCCTCTTCCTGAGCGGCGTCGCGTATCGCAGGGTAGTCAAACGGCTGACCAGACTCGGTCCTGATGGTGTCCAGAAGAAGATTTATCTTCCTGGCCAGTGTTTGCGCCCGCCGCAGCCCCGCAGCACGCTGTGGGGAAAGATCAAACTCTTTCACTTATGACTCCAAGTCTTGGCGGCAGAAACGGCAGACCACTCCCGGCGCACTGTCGGACCCTGGGCAGGGCCGCGACATGGCTTTTCGCGTCGGCTCTTCAATCCCGATTTTCCGTTTCCAGGATCTGCTGTTGCTCTCTGTCGGTAATTCGTTTTGTGACCAGCTGGGGCGGCGTGGAGTGCCCCCGAAGACCCTCTGCGTATGTGACAGAGAAGTCAGGGTAGTTCCATAGGGCCTGGACCGCCAGCGTTAGGATTTGTCTCGGGGACAATGGTGAACCGGCGGGCGACGTCCACGAAGGCAGGTCCTCGCCTTCATCGTCGGGCAATGGTGCAATACCGCTTCCGTCACCTATCTTTCGGCATGCTCGCTCCAGGACTCGCAGTTCTTCGGTGACCAGGCGCAGCGACTCTTCTACGGCCACGTCGGTGTCACGAAGGTCGAGGCGGACGTTAACACCTACAAGCCTGTTGCGGACCCGTCCTAACTGTCCCGCCGCACGGGCAAGGGATTGGATCAGCTCCGGGAGAGTGCACCCGATCGCTGCAGGCAACACTTTGGATAGTTCTGGTTCCTCCGGGAACTCCCAGCGTCGGACATGCTTGTAGATGCGTGTCGCTTCGAAGGAGAGATCACCTTCCCGGTCCTGGTTCTGGGCCTCGGCGATGAAGTTCATCACCGTTTCGTCCTCCGCTGCGGCCATCTCCCGCATGAGGAGATTAATGAAATCCTCCTTTGGGAATATCCCTTGTCGATATGCCTCAAGGCCGGTTTTCATTAGTACGAAGGCTGGGTCTGGAGATTCATGCATAGCCAAGACAATAACCGCTGCCGACTGCCTAGCCTTTACCGAAAGCTGCGGTGGATTCGTGGGAATAACAAGCCGGACATGCTGTTTTATATTGGTTTATCAACGGAAGGTCTCTTTTTGCGGCGATCGCTTGGGGCTATTGCGATCAGGACTTTTTCAGGCTGATAAACCAAAAGAAACGCGCAAAAGCAGATATTTTTGGATCGATCCCATGGGGGCGTGTCACACTCGCATGAAATTGAGTGCGCACCTGGTTGAGGCCGGTGCCAACGGCTACGGGTTGGGTACGCCTAGGCCCAGAAATGGTCAGCAGCGGTTCACGAACGAGTCCATTGGTGGGAGGAGTGGGTGTTAGGCGCCTCTGAGAAGTAGTTGAGCACATTCATGATGCCCTTGGGAGCCGCGCCAAGAGATGGGTTCGTCGCAGGCCCAGGGACGATCGAGATCTATGAGTACGTGTGTCCCTGTGGCGACGGAAAAGTTGTCAGGGAAAATGACAGAACACCCGGCTTCCGTCAACACGACGTGCGGATCCTCTGTGACAAGTGCCGCGAAGAGTGGGACTTTGTCGGTGGTCTTTCCGTGCGGGAGTGGCGCCTGGAGCCCAAGTCCAACGGCGACGTGAGCTGACAGTCAGCTGGATCTGAACCCCGAAACAGCAGCCCCGCTTGATCTCCGGATCAAGCGGGGCTGCTGTTTTTTGAGAATAGATTCATTCGACGGACCCTTTGCCACTAATGGCCACTTTCTGGGCATGATTGGCCTATTTTCGGTCCTCAAAATCCCCCAGGATCAATCACAGCCCACTATCAGCCCACAGAGGGGCTGATAGTGGGCTGCTCTCTCGTCCCAGAATCACCTGTAGCCAACCGTGGGCGGTCTGTGGGCAGCTTCCGACCAGTTCACGGCCAAAAACAACACGTTTCCGGGCTAACCGCTGCATGGCGCGCCTGGCGGCGCTGATTTCGCTGTCCTGCACTGGATGCTCTGTGTTCTTGCCTTTTACTGCCCGATACTGGTCATTCGTGGGCACGTTCTGGTCACAGTCGTCCACAACATTGCAGCCTTCGGGCTGCATTTTTTTCATCACCGCCGCTCTTCGAGCGCCACGCTGTCTTTGAAAGCACGGCGTTAAAGGGAGTGAGGGGCGGGGGCGGTTGGCGACTCACTGGCGCAAAGGCCCCACCCCTCACCAGGTGGTCCGGGAGTGCGGTTCCCTCGAGCCAACACACTAACGGAACGGCTCACGACGGAGTACCACTCTGCGGTGTCCCCTAAAATTGCTCCCACAGCAACCTGCGGACCGGCTCATCGCCTTGCACAACGTGACCTCGTCGGAACGCGCCCAGATGGATATCAGGGGCTTCCATCCACAATGTTCGCCGGTTCAACCTATTTCCTAGTTTTTCAGCACTTCTGCAATCACCTTCTGCATCAGTGACGTTAGTGATGTTCAGATCCCTAAGTTCTCATACGCACGCATGTGGAAAGTTAAGGTCTAGTACGTCACTAACGTCACTTGCCCCTCTCTTGAGCCCCCGGTCAGCCTGGCTAACCCGGCCGAAGGCCGGCAGTTTCTGATTGTCAGTAGCTCCGCGGTGGGGTGTTTGATTGATGTGGGGTATCAAGAACGGAAAAGCTGGGGAAGTGTGCAAGGTGGCGCACTCCCCAACCTCTTTTTGATGCGGCAGCCCTGGACCATTCACACATCCTGGAAACAGGTGTGCGGCTTGCTATAGCGAGCGGTCGTCTTTATCACCAGGTTTCCCATCATCCTCGATCAGAGCCAAGGCGCGTTTCTGCTTGGGCGTCATGACAACCCTAGATCTCTTCACAGCTGGAGCACGGGCCCCAGCCGGCTCTCTCAGACGTTCTGGAGCCACAGCATGATCCAGTCCAAAGTCAGGCGGCTCAGGCGCGGACACAGGCTCAGGACGTTCCTCATCCGCATCCAGCACCACATCGATATCGGCCGTCACGTCATCCATCCATGAACCATCGGGGTGAGCGGCCACAAGGGGGGCTGTGAGGCTGTCTCGGGCCGCATCAGGACCAACAACTACCGTGAGCGACCCTGTACGGCCCTTTGGTGCTCTTACGGGCTTCGGAGCGGCAACCGACCGATGCGATGCCTTGCCCTTGGCAACGTGTTCGGGTTGCAGCATGGCGACGGTTGCTTCGCGACCGAAAGTCGCACCCAGTCCACGGGTTCCCAGGGCACGGGCCTGTCGTTCCTTCCCCTCGGCGTCGATGAACCCGTACGAGAAGTGCTTCTCCTTGCCACGCTCACGAAGCTCAACGCGGCGAGCTGCGAGGCGGTCCCGGAAATCACCCACTGACACGGCCCGACGTTGCTCCTCGGAGATGATCAGCTTGAGGTCGTCACGCCAGACGTAATCACCCTGCTCGCGCTTGGCACGATCCTCCTTGGTCACCTTTTCTGGTGGTGTTGCCATGCGCGCCTTGTTGTCATAGGCCCCCAGACCCAGGCTGTGCATAAACTCCATATCGGCCAGCAGCTCGTCATTGACGTGCGCCAGACGGTGCCGGTTTCCCATCGCCGATGAGAACGCGCGCCCAGCGGGACGCTCCTCACGTACCTCAATCAAGCCGTCGAGACTACCCCCCTGCATCAGTGCAACCTTGTCGCGGAACGAGTTACTACGTGGCTTCCGCCGGTAAACCAGCTCGGCATCACGGTCAGAGATATTCGATACGACGATGTGGTTGTGCAGCAGACCAGACTTACCATCACGCTGCGTCACGACAAGCACCTGATGGCCAGGGAACGTACGCCGCGCGAGCTCCAGCCCGAGCTCATGAACGCGCTCCCCCGATGCCAGATCGTCCATGTCGAACTCTTCCCGGCTGAAGGACTGAACGACGGAGTAGGCCTGTCGGATGATGCTCTGCTGACTGCGCACAGCACGAGTTATCGCGAACGCTTGTGCCGCGATCGGCGCGAAGCAACCGATGCCCGACGCAAATAAATAGCGGCGCTCTCCACTGCCGTCATGCGCCACGCCGTTGAGTACGTAGCTGCACAACCGCGAGGAACTCGTCGTCGCGGTGATGGACGTTACTGCCATGAGTCTTCCTCCAAAAGCTCAACAAGCCCGAGCCGACTCATGATCTGCCCGGGCTTCTTTTCGAGCGCCCACTGTGCACTCATGAACTCCCGGTGACAGGCGCGGAGCGCCTCGCCTGCTTCCGCATCCACGGCTGCACCGGCGTTGACCTTTCTTGCAATTTGGTTGAGCAATACACCCTGCCTGTCGAGCGACCGAGACAACAGCCCAAACGCCCGCACAGCGTCGTCCAGATCCGCGCGCAATTCCTCGATGACCGGCGCGGCATTCGCCGCTGCCGCACCACCGTCGGCTCGCCGAAGCATGAGCCGGGCAGCCTTCGATTCAGACACGCCAAGCGCGCATGCGACATGCAGAACGAGCTTCCGATCCGTGTCCGTCAGCCGCAAAGACATGACGTGTTCCGCCCGCTCCTTCGGTATCTTCGTTTCCTTCGTCATCGCATCTCCCTTGTATCGGTCTCCACCCGTCATGTGTCCAGTTGCCACTCAATGTCCCTTCGGCAATTGGGGTGAGTAGCAACTGGACTGGCAAGCATCGATTTTGTAGTCATTTCGCTTCGCTCATTCCTACAAACTCGGCTTGCCAGGGGCCGGGGCTTCGCCCCGCCCCTGGACCCCAACCCCTCCTAAGCGACAGCGAAATCCACGATCAGAGCATCGAAGATCGCGTTGCGATTCTTAGCTGACCAATCGCTGCCCAGACGCTCCGCCGCAACCTTGCGCAGCACCATGAGCTCCTGCTCTTCACGAAGCTTGAGCTTGCGCTTGCGCAGCAATTCTTCGGCCTCGGCTACGCGCTTCGCAGTGGAAGTCACGGCCTGCTTTGCTCTGTGACGTTCCGGGCCCGTTATTCCCGTCCCGTCGTAACCTGTGCTGCTAGACGGTGCTGCTGTGGTGTCCTCAAACGTGTCCATGTCGTGCCTCCTTGGCATCGGTGTTTGGTTATTCAGCCGGTTCTCGACCGGCTCGGGTGTCATTGGTTTTACTCGCTGTACGGGATGCCTTGGCCAACGGAATTGCCGACGCGCAGATCCCCATGCGCTGTGTCGCCCGTTGGTGGTTGCGGCAGGACAATCTGCATGATGGCTCCGCGGTGATCCACGCCCAGTCCCGTGCGCACGGCGCCCCGATTGGTCTTCTTCTTTTCGAATCCGAGCTTGTCGAGAGCGTGGCCGAAGTCCGTCGATCCGAGCTGATGAGGCTTCGCAATTCCCTCGCTAATGGCCCAGTTGATGTAGGCGTCGTGCAGGATCTTCGTCGTGTCACCACCGTTGGCAGGCGCATCGGTGCAGATCTCGTCGATGAACAGGCTGACCTTGTCCTGCGACTTCGCGTACTTACTCGTCGCCTTCAAGACCTCGTCTGGCTCCCCTAAACCGTTCGCCAGATAGGCAGCGAGGCCTTGCACCATCCACGTCAGAATCCCGTCAGCCTCAAGCTCCAGCTTCTCCCCCAGCCGCGTGTCACGCTCCTCGGGTGGAATGACAACGTCAAAGGGGATCACCCGCATGCGGGCCCAGACAGCAGGATCGTCGGCTGGCAGTGAAGGCAGGTGATTGGTCACCATCAGGGATGTGTGCGACGCCTCGAATGTCACGGCCTTCTTCTCGTAGAGCGATCGAGCCGTGAGCAAGTCCCCGCCGGTCAGCCGTTTCATCAGGGCCGCATCGACACGTGCGGTCTTTGCCGTCTCGGAGAGCACCACGAACCGCGCACCCCTCAGAGCAAGGAATGCCGGGCTGGCCGCGTTCGGGTTGCTTTTGACTTGCTCGAACAAGCTCGGCTCGGCGATCAGGCTGTAGTCGCCAAGTGCGTAGGTGAGCGCCAAGTAGGCAACACCCTTGCCATTGCGACCTTCACCCGTCGCGATTGTGAAGACATGCTCCAAGACCTTGCCGATCAGCGCGAGTCCTGCAAAACGTTGAAAGTATCCGCGCACAGGCTCGTCCGGCAGGCTCTTTTCGAGGAATGCAGCCCACAGTGACGAGGTCACAGATGGGTCATACGCACCCCTGCACACCTTCGTGATCCTGTCGGCGGGGTCGTGTGGCTGCAGGCTAAGCCCGTGCAGATCCAGGGTCCCGTTCGCACAGTTCAGCAGATACGGGTCAGCATCCAGCTCGTCGGCACGCACGGCAATCCCCGGCAGGCTCGAAGCTAGCTGAAGCACGCCCTTGACACCGTTCGCACTCTGACACTTCACCAGATCGCCGAGCAGATCTTTGTCGCCTAGGGCATAACCCGCCATCAGGCGGATCGTTGCCATGACGCTGTTCTGCGACTGCTTATCCCCTGCGTCCTCTGCCCAATGGCTGCCTGTCCAGACTAACCAACCCAGACCGGTGACGTGCATGTGTTTTGAGACGTTGTTGGCAGCGAACTCATGTGCGATTCGGACCTGACCTCGGTGCATCATCGCCGTCGCCATCAGCGATTTGGCCTGTTCTGCTGTAAAGTGATCATCAGCGCCGCCAAACGCTTTTTGGGCCGCCTCGTCTCTGACGGGGCGGCTTTTTGTTGCGGTCATCCCGATGCACCGCCCAGAAGCGAAGCTATCCGGGCGCGCTGCCGCTTGGTCAGGCCAGCCAGAGCGGCATCCAGCTGAACAAGAGCGCCAGCAACGCTGTCATCGACGTCGCCCGGGGCCTTTCCAGCCGCTGCTCCAGCTTCCGCCAGGCGCAGCCAATACCGGCCCCAGAACTTGCAGGCGGGCAGACGGCCGTCAGTGATGTGCTGACGAAGGGTAGTGGCGCTGCCGTAACCCAGCTCGCTGAGCCTGGACAGAGTGAAAAGGCCTAAGAGGGCCACAAAATAGGCCTCATCCTGAGTGGTGAGCGGCTGAGCAACGCCGGCGTCACACTTTCCCTTGGCCTTCGGACCGTCAGAAGCAGTTGCGGCCCGGTCATCGAGGCTAGCAGCGGCAGCTGCGGCACCGTGGCCGTCCGGCATCGGATTAGCTGTCGGCGCGGTTATGGGCTGGGCAACTGCCAGTAGGGAGGCGAGACGGGCGCGCTGTCCTGCGGATAAGGGAAGAGCCTCGGCGGCCACGCCCTTGGCAGCAGCCTCCCCCTTGGCGGGGGCCGCAGCAGCAGCTGTATTTGCCGCAATCGGTACACGAGCAGCTTCGACGTCTGCCGGCTGTGACTCAGGTGTTGTTTCCGTCATCGCGAAACACCTCCGAGGGCAGATGCGAACGTCGAGACGATCAGGTCACGCTGCTCGGGCCTCAGCGGCGGTGCAGCCGCTGCCATGCGCTCAGCCCAGGCTTCCAAGTCCTCTGTTATCGGGACGATCGCCTGGGGTGCAATGGAGGCATCAAGATCAGTCTCGGTGACGAAGACCTTGCCACCGATCTTGACGGCGGGCAAGCGTCCGTCACGGATATAACGGCGAAGGGTGATGACACTGAAGCCGCTGCGCTCGGCGGCAGCTTGAAGGGCGATGTATGGAGTGGTGATAGATGCGACGGCGCTCATCAGAGCACCTCTTCGGCGGTGCTCTGGTGTTCCTGGGCAAGCAGCCAGGTATCGACTGCCTCGGTCCGGTACCGGGTGGTCTTGCCCAGCCGGATGTACGCGGGGCCACAACCCCGGATTCGCCATTCACTGAGAGTGCGCTCGTTAACGTCGAGGCGCTCAGCGAGCGTGGCAGGAGTGAGCAGATTGCTGGAAATGGAGATGGACGTAAACATAAATGAATCCCTTGCTGCTTTTCAGCGGCAAGAGGATCAGCTGACGAGTCATCTCAGGCTTCTATGTCAGCTGTGCACCATGCGGTGCGCATCCACTTGGCGGGAGATCGTTCTCCCTTCCCCTTGTGAAGTTTTCGGGGCGTCTTACATCTCATCACGATTGTACACAGATAACAGGCTATGCACGCGTTCACGACGATATGCCAACTTGAGCGAAAGTGTCTCAGCCTGCGGCGCCAGAGAGTTGATGGGCTGCACGATTCGCCGGACTGCGGCGAAAACGCGCTTTAACGCCAGATATGATCGACCCGTTCCCTGTTGATACCCCGCTGGCCCTTCGAGTCCGGCTCTACGCGGTTGATCTTCACCGTCACTACGGCGCGGATGACTCTGCGTTTGTCGGCCAACGCAAATGCGTCCCAACCCTGGCGGATGGCACCGCTCTGCACGAGTTGAAGCACTAACGGGTCCATCTCAGAAAGCTGTTCCAGCCGCTTTTGGGCTGCTTTGATCTTTGGACCGATCCTGGTTTCTTGGTCCAGTAGGAGATCAAACCGTAGCTTCTCTGCTGCTTCCTTGCGCACGTTGTCCAGATATTCCTGGTAGCCAGTGATCTCCGACAAGACAGCATGGCGCTCTGCGTCAGTGTCCTTGCCGCTTTCCCCGACCGTGGCCAGGAAGTCAGGGCGGGACAACCGCGCCAGCACCAACTTCGTGACCACGTCGTCCAGGTGCTCTTGCCGCATCGCCACGTGGAAACCGGTCTTACCGGGCACACCAACGCAAACGTAGGAGTAGTAGTGCGGATATGGCTGTTCGTTGCCATGCTCGTCAACGGGCTTGGGTAGTGGCTCCCCTGTCGCCTTGTCTTTGCGGCGTCCGGCGTTCTGCTTACCGATGCGCGTCGGCGCCCCGCAAACGCCGCACACTGCAATGCCGGTCAGCAGATACTTTGCCGGCCAGTCGTTCGTCCTCTTGCGCTCCGGAGGGCTCATGATCACCTGAAGCTTTAGCCAGGTATCAAAATCGATGAGCGCAGGCCACATCACTTCTACATGAGCGAGGATCTCACCCCGGTGCTGGCGTTTCCCTGCATAGGCCGGCATGGTCAGCATTTGCTTGACCGCTGGTGCTGTCCAGCCAAGATTCGTCCGGTGTTCCTTTCTGGTCGGGCGCCTCTGCTCTACACCGCGCTCGTTGAAGTCCTTCGCCACGGCATAAAACGACTCGCCCGCCAGGATGCGCCGAGCCGCCTCCTGCACAATGGGCCCCTGTTCAGGATGGGGTTCTATGCGCTCCAGCTCGCCGGTCTTTTGATCATAGACACGGTGGTAGCCGTAAATATTCTTCCCATGGGGGCGGCCTCCTTCAGCAGCAGCTCGAACGTCGCGCTGGATGCGTTCCGATGACTTGTCGCTCTCGTACTCGGCGTCGACGGCATCTTCGAGCAGGCTACGCCGGTCACGGGCATTGCCAGGGTCGTACAACCTGCCATGTGTCGTTACCCAGATGCACACGCTTCGTTCTTTGCACAGGTCAACTAGGTCCACCCACTCACCGACCCGACGGGAGCCACGACTTGACTCCCAGATCGCGAGCACGTCAGCCGCGAACGTGTCTTCTTCCAGGTCTGTTATCAAACGCTTGAAGTCTTCGCGGCCCCTGCGCGCAAAGCGGCTTGCACTGCGGTCTGTGTCGCGGTACGGCGGGTCTGGGTGCAATTCCCAGCCCTGTCGATCGAACGCCTTGACGTTCTCATCGTGCTGCTGATCGGGGCTTTTGCCCGTACCCTTGCTGTCTTTGGAGACCCGCAGGTACTCACGTACGATCAGACTCTTCATACCCACCTCTTTTGCTAACAGTAACACCAGAGACCGCGGTCAGGTGGGTCATGCCCACCGTTTTCATGGCCGCATTCAGTCCTTCGTCCAGTGCGCTGGTATCTCCGGTGACCATGCCCGGGAGGAGACCGGCTGGATCGGCAGCAAGGAAGGACGCACTGGAGACATACCGGACGCGAAGGTCCTTCGCAACGAGCTGCCAGGCCGGGGCGCTGGCATCATCGAGTGCGGCGCTGCTGACGGTCCCGGAACCGGCCCGGGGTGGGAGGGAAGCCGACAGGACAGCGCTTTCTTGCTGGCCTGCGTCCGGCGCCCTCAGCTTCCCGGCCGTCCGGACCAACTGCCCGGGCACCAGGTCTCCCCAGCCCTTGCCGCCCATGACCACAACTGGGGCACGGGTGCGGATGACCTGGCTACTGACCGTAACCTCCTGCGTCTGCGCCGCCACCGACCACCGTTCGGGCGGCCCCGAAGTTCCCGGGACGGTCATGGCCCGCGGGGATCCGGTCACTTCCAGGATGGCCACCACAGAGTTCCCGGCCGCGACAGCTTCGGCAAACGGCCCGTCGTGGCGTTGCGACGAGGAGACGGCCGAATGGGCAGCGGCGGCCGCAGCCAGTAATAAGGCAACCGCGGTGGTCATCAGAAAGCTCCGCCGGCCTGCCAGAAGTCCCCTGCCGTGGAGGGCCCTGATCAGGACGAGCGCGGCCAGCAGCACCAAACCGCAGCATAGCCCAGCCAGCGCCACAGGGTTTAGCCAGACTCCGGCGACGGCGGCACTCCAGACAAGGAAGGCGGGCAGCGCCAGCCTAACGTCCGTGCGCCGACGCGGCGCATCCGCTGATGACGTAGATCGCTCCTTGCCCCGAAGCTTCGCGCCGACGCGTACACCCAGCCTGCCGGCCTTCAGCCCGGCAGACTGGACCGCGAGCCCGGAACTCTGAGACCTGGCTCTCTGTGTCCCGGCCCCCGTCGCCAAAAGAACTGTCCGAGCTGCCGGGTCCGCGGGAGCCCGCTGGCCCTGCACGGCTGAGTCAACAAAGCGGCTCCACGGACTGCGCCTGGCCATCTCAGACACCCACCAGGGGAAGGAGTGTTTCAAGCATCTTGGGACCCACACCGTCCACAGCGTCAAGCTCCTCGACCGACTTGAAGGGGCCGTGCTCCTTGCGCCAGTCCACGATCCGCTGGGCCAGTACTGGCCCAACCTTTGGCAGTGCGTCCAGTTCTTCGATGCTTGCTGTGTTGAGGTTGACCTTCCCTTCTGCTGATGCGGTCCCGCCGCCGGTCACCTCCCCTGCTTCCCCGGGTGGGCCGGAGGAATCGGACGAACCGGCGGGGATTTCCTCACCGGCCTGGGGAACGAAGAGCTTTTGTCCGTCGGTCAGCACGGCGGCAAGGTTGAGGCGGTTCAGGTCTGCCGTGGGCGTACCGCCGCCGGCTGCGGCGACTGCCTGGTGAACCCGGCTGCCAGCGGGCAGCTGCACAACCCCTGGCACGGCCACGGCACCGGCCACATGGATGATGACAGTTCCGGCCAACGAAGTTTCCGATGGCAGCCCAGGCGGATCGGCCCCGTGGGGCTCCTGGTCCTGGGTTCCTTCCCCTGTGGGGAGGCCTGCCTGGGATGAAGTGTCGCTGAGTGGCCTGACTTCGGGCTGACCGGCGGCCACCTGTGACCAGAACCAGACACTGCCCAGCACCGCGAGTGCGGCGATGAACAGAGCGACCCGCAGGCCCACCCGCCACCTCAGCGCCGGTCCCGTCCTTCCTGTACCGGCCGGGGACTCCTCAGCAGCAAGCAAAGCGGCGTCGTCACCGGAACGGGGAGCATCGCCGTCGTACTCAAAAACCTTTTCGCCGCCGTCGGTGAGCAGAAGCCCCGGGCCAGCTCCGAGCGTGGACTGCAGCCGATCCCGGGCATGCCGGGCCCCCTGGCGTGCTGCTGCTCCAGCGTCCCGGCGTGACATGCACCCAACGCTAGGGAACCAGGGCCGCCGGTGACAGTCCCGGCCGTACCTATGTGGAAACTGCCGGGAGCTCCGACTCTGGGTTCCGCACAGTTGGGCCGTTCTCCCCCACGATCACCGCGAGCACGCCAAGCCCGGCGTGGGCTGCCAGGACGGCGGGCAGGGAGCTGATCTGGGCCGGCGGGCAGCTGGGCAGGGCGGCGGACAGCCGGGCTGCCAAAGCCTCTGCCTCGGCCGGATTCCCGAAGTGGTGGACGGCAAGGCGGGCCTGGCCATGGGGGCGCGATGCGGCGTCCGCTGCGGCCAGCTCCTCGAGGCGGGCGACAGCCTTGACTGCCGATCTGACCTTTTCCAGCGGTATGATCTTGCCGTCGTCGACGGCCAGGATGGGTTTGATGGCGAACATGGTCCCCAGCAGCGACGCGGCCGCGCCGATCCGCCCGCCCCGGCGGAGCTGTTCAAGGCTGGGCACGTAGAAATAGACCTTGGTGCGCGCGAACTGCGCCGCCGCCGCGGCCGCTACGGCTGTGGTGTCGCTGCCTGCCGCGGCTGCTGCCACCGCGGCCTGGACACCCATACCCAGAGCCATGCCCACGGTGGACGAGTCGAGGACTTCCACCGGGATTGTCACCCGGGTGGCCGCGAGCCTCGCCGCATCCGCGGTCCCGGACAAGCCTCCGGAGATGTGAATGGAGACCACGCTTTCGTAGCCCAGGCGTTCAGCGGCCAGGAAGACCTGTTCAAACTGTCCCGGTGACGGGCGGGACGTCTTGACCGATGTGCCGCTGGCGAGGGCCAGCGCAATGGTTTCGGTGATGTCGTCTTCGCCCTCGCCGTAGATTTCCGCGCCCACCATAACGGGCATTGGGATGACAGTCAGGCGGCCGTCACCGGCGCACGAACGCACCCAGTCGGGCGGCAGTGCGGAGGCAGAGTCGGTAACCACTGCGGTACGGACGACGACGGCGGGCGCCACCGGGGCTGGCGACGGTTGCGTGCCAGGGCGCGGTGCGGGACGGAGGGCAGCCAGACGCTCCCGGAGCCAGAGCCAGGCAGCGGCGTCACGGTCGGGCAAGAGCGCCTCCTGGTCTAGGACCGGCCGCCGGTTGGAACCGGCGGCCGGTGTCCCGGGCTAGGCCGGGACGATGTTGACCAGTTTAGGCGCTCGCACGATCACCGTGCGGATGCCGCGGCCGTCAAGCGCGCGCTGGACGTTTTCGCTGGCCAGGGCCAGTTCCCGCAGTTCGTCTTCGCCGATTCCCGGCGAGACTTCGACGCGGTCACGGACTTTGCCCTGGACCTGGACCACCGCGGTGACGGTCTCCTGGACCAGCAGCGCTTCGTCGTGTACCGGCCAGCCGGCGTTGGCCACGGACGCGGGATGGCCCAGGACGTTCCACATGTCTTCCGCCGTGTACGGCGCGAAGAGGCTCAAGATGACGGCAACGGCTTCCGCCGCCTCCCGGACAGCGGGATCCGCGCCACCGGCGCCGCCGGCTGCATCTATGGCCTTGCGTGTTGCGTTGACCAGCTCCATCAGCTTGGCCACCACCACGTTGAACTTGTTGGTGTCCAGCAGCGCGGCGGCGTCAGCGATGGTGCGGTGCGTGACGGAGCGCAAAGCACGGTCACCGGCGGCCACATCGGCACCAGGCTCGCTGGTGACGTCCTGCGCCAGGCGCCAGGCACGGGCCAGGAACTTGGCGGAGCCCGACGGCGAAACGTCCGCCCAGTCGACGTCGTCCTCCGGCGGGGACGCGAAGATCATGGTCAGGCGGACAGCGTCCACGCCGTACTTGTCCAGCTGCTCGCTGAGGTCAACGCCGTTGCCCAGCGATTTGCTCATGGCCTTGCCCCCGTTGAGGACCTGGCCCTGGTTCAGCAGCGCGCTGAAGGGCTCGTCGGCGTCGATCATGCCGAGGTCGTGGATGACCTTGGTAAAGAACCGGGCGTACAGCAGGTGCAGGATGGCATGCTCCACGCCACCCACATACTGGCCCACTGGCATCCACTCGTTGATCTTCGCCGGATCGAACGGGCCCTCGGTGTACTGCGGCGAGACGAACCGCAGGAAGTACCAGGACGAGTCCACGAAGGTGTCCATGGTGTCGGTGTCGCGCTTTGCCGGCCCGTGGCAATTGGGACAGTCGACGTTGACCCATGCTTCGGCGGCGGCCAGCGGTGACGTGCCCTTCGGGGACAGGTCCTCGCCGCGCAGGTCCGCCGGCAGCCTGACAGGCAGCTGTTCGTCAGGAACCGGAACCTCGCCGCAGGCAGGGCAGTGGATGATCGGGATGGGCGTGCCCCAGAACCGCTGACGGCTCAGCAGCCAGTCACGCAGGCGGAAGTTGACGAACTTCTCGCCGGTGCCCTGCTTTTCGAGGATGTCGATGGCAGCGGGGATGGCTTCTGCCTTGGGCAGCCCATCGAGGATGCCTGAGTTGATCAGGGTACCCTCGCCGGAGGTGGCTTTGCCGGAAACGGCGGGGTCCTCCTCACCTGTGTCCAACACGGCCCGGACGGGCAGGTCGAACGTCGTGGCAAAGTCGAGGTCGCGCTGGTCGTGGGCCGGGACGGCCATGATGGCGCCGGTGCCGTAGTCGGCCAGGACGTAGTCAGCAGCCCAGACCGGCAGCCTTTCACCGTTCAGGGGGTTGACGGCGTAGCGGCCGGTGAAGACACCCGTCTTTTCACGGTCGGTGGACTGGCGTTCGATTTCGGTCAGCGCCTTGACCTGTTCGCGGTAGGCGTCCAGGGCGGCGGCGTGCTCCTCGGTGACGAGTTCGACGGCGATCGGCGCGTCGGCTGCGACAACAAAGAACGTGGCACCGTACAGGGTGTCCGGGCGGGTGGTGAAGACGGTGACATCCTTGGCGGGCTTGCCGCCGACGGCCTCGATCACAAAGGTGACGTGGGCACCTTCGGAGCGGCCGATCCAGTTCTTCTGCATCGCCAGAACCCGCTCGGGCCAGTGGCCGCGCAGCCCGTCCATGTCATCGAGCAGCCGGTCAGCGTACTCGGTGATTTTGAAGTACCACTGGTTCAGGGACTTCTTGGTGACGGGGGTGCCGCAGCGTTCGCAGGCACCGTTGACCACCTGTTCATTGGCCAGGACGGTCTGGTCCTTGGGGCACCAGTTGACCGGGGAGTCCTTGCGGTACGCCAGGCCCCGCTCGTAGAAGCGCTTGAACAGCCACTGGGTCCAGCGGTAGTACTCGGGGTCCGAGGTGTGCACCCGCCGGGACCAGTCCGCGGATATCGCGTAACGCTTGAACGACGCCGCCTGGGTGTCGATGTTGGCGTAGGTCCACTCGCTCGGGTGGGCATTGCGCTTGATGGCGGCGTTTTCCGCCGGCAGGCCGAAGGAGTCCCAGCCGATCGGGTGCAGGACGTCGAAGCCCTTTTGCCGCAGGTACCGGGCCACGACATCGCCCATGGCAAAAGCCTCGGCGTGGCCCATGTGCAGGTCACCCGAGGGGTACGGGAACATGTCCAGCACGTAGCGGCGCTCGCGGGAACCATCATCCACCGGGGTGAAAACCTTAAGGTCTTCCCACACCTGCGGCCACTTGGCCTCCATCGCCGCGAAGCTGTAGGCACCCTCTTCGGGTGTTTCCGCCGCCACTGCTGCTGTTCCGGTCTCTGTCTCCGGCTGAACGCTCACTGCTGCCCTCTTCTGTTCTGTTGTGGCATCGGTACTGCCGCAACGGTCTGATCCCCTCTGCTGCCGGCCCGTCAAACGTGCCCGGACACACAAAAGCCCCTCTCCATGGAGGGGCAGCCGCGCGGCATTCCGGTTGATTCCGGACACCGGGCGGCTAGCTAAGCAGAAGGATCGCACGCATAGGACTACTTTAGCCTACCCAATGCAGGTGGGCAGGCCCGGGCAAGTGCCCCGTGCCCGGCCGGAGTCCTGCTCCTCGCGCCGGCCCCCGGACCCGCGCCATCGGTGGTGCCCTGACCAAGCAAGAGCGACGGCGATCGCCGCAGAACGGCGCCGGCCTCGGAACTTCCGGGACCATTAGACAGCCTTGATCGCTTCGCCGCTGAGAACCCCCTAACGGGATGGGTGAACGCGGGGTTGAATACCCCCTTGCCAAACGAGTCGAATCGGTCCACAGTATTGTCAAGTCTGTGGGGAAACAAGACGGTCTCAGGTCGAGGAGCCTGACATGTATTCTTGGCGTTTACGTCCCGCACAACGTTGTGATGGACTGCAATCGTCCTTTCACGCCTGCAAAGAACCGGCGAGACTCTAGCCATGTTTGGCTGGGTTACCCGGTTCAGCATGCAGTTCCGAATCTTGGTTCTCGCCCTCGCGGCGGGCCTTATTACTTTTGGCATCGTGAACGTTCCACATATGGCTGTGGACACCATGCCGGAGTTCGCCCCCGCACAGGTAGAGATCCAAACTGAGGCCCTAGGGCTCTCCGCGGTTGAAGTTGAGCAGCTCATCACCGCACCGATGGAAGCAGACCTCCTCAACGGGGTCGCCTGGCTGGACGAGATCCGCTCAAAATCCGTCCCGGGGCTGTCGTCCATCGAACTGGTCTTCGAGCCCGGCACGGACCTCCTGCGCGCCCGCCAGTTGGTCGCGGAAAGAATGACGCAGGCGCACGCGCTGCCAAACGTCTCATCGCCGCCGCTGATCATGCAGCCCATGTCCTCCACCAGCCGCGTGCTGATGGTCAGGATGAACTCCAAGGAGCTCTCCGGCATTGAGATGTCAGTCCTGGCCAGATGGAAAATCAAGCCGCGGCTGATCGGTATCCCGGGCGTGGCGAACGTGTCCATCTGGGGCCAGCGCGAACAACAGCTCCAGGTTGAGGTCACTCCGACGCAACTGCGCGACAAAGGCATTACCCTTGAGCAGCTAATTAAGACCACAGGTAACGCCGTCTGGGTCTCGCCGTTGAGCTTCCTCGAGGCTTCGACGCCCGGGACCGGCGGTTTCGTGGAGTCGCCCAACCAGCGCCTTGGCATCCAGCACGTCCTTCCCATCCGCACCCCGGCCGACCTGGCCAAGGTCAGCGTGGAGGACACGGACCCGCAGTTGCTTCTGGGCGACATTGCCCAGGTCAGGGAAGACCACCAGCCGCTGATCGGTGACGCCATTGTCGGGGCGGACGCGGGCCTGATGCTGGTGATCGAGAAGTTCCCCGGCATCAGCGCCCTGGAGGTCACCCGTAGTGTTGAGGCGGCCCTGAAGGACATGGAGCCGGGCCTCACGGGGGTCCAGATCGACACCTCTGTCTTCAGGCCTGCGACCGGTGTTCAGGACTCCGTCAACAGCCTCGGCCTGGCGCTCCTGATCAGCCTGCTGATTGCGGTAGCACTGTTTTGGCTGCTGTTCCGGTCCTGGCGGGTGGCCGTGATTGCACTCCTGTCCATCTGCACTACGGTGATGACGGCGGCGGTAGTGCTGTTCACCCAAAACGCAACGCTGAACATCACTATCCTGATGGGCGTTCTGCTCGGCACGTCCGTGATCGTGGGCGACATCATCGAAGACGTCCAGGCCTACCGTCGACAGGCCAAAGTTCAGGATGAGATGGGGCGCGAAGCTCCTCCCAGGTCACGGACCAGCTACATAGTCCGGGGGGTCCGCACACCGCTCTTCCACGCATCCCTCATCATGGTGGCTGTCCTCATTCCAACGCTTTTCGTGACCGGAGTAGGCGGCTCTTTCCTTTCGCCGCTTTTCTGGTCATTGGCTCTGACTCTTACAGCCTCCCTGCTCGTAGGCCTGTCCGTAACGCCCGTGCTGGCGCATTTCCTGCTTCCGCCGAGGGCGGTAAGGGAAAGGGAACTCCCCGCCGTCGGTCGTGTGAAGGCGCAATACCAGCGAGCACTGGGCAGAGTCAACTCCCGGAGACCTCTGGCAGTTCTGGCGGTGGTGGTCGTGGGGATCCTTGGCGTAGCTGCAGGCTCGCAACTGGCAGGAAACCGGCCGCTCGTTCCCGCCATGCCCGACAGGACCCTGTTGGTGCAGTGGGACACCATGGCCGGGACGTCCAACGACGAAGTCCGGCGGATCGCTGCCCTGGCCTCCGATGAACTCAGGGCGCTCCCGGGAATTTCGGGAGTCGGCGGGCATGTGGGACGCGCCATCTCTGCGGATCAAGTGGTCGGCAACAGCTCTGCTGAGCTGTGGGTGTCGATCGCACGGGACGCCAACTTCGGCGAAACGGAGCAGGCGGTACGGGACGTGGTCCAAGGCTACCCGGGTATCGCTCACAACGTGCTGAACTACTCGCAACAGACCGTCGGCGACATGCGCTCCAGCCTGGAACCGGGCTTCGCGGTCCGGGTCTACGGAACGGAACTGCCGGTGCTGCGTGAAAAAGCAGAAGAGGTCCGCCAGGCCATTCAGAAGATTGACGGTGTGAACAACCCGACTATCGACGCGACGGACATGACCCCGATCGTAGAGGTCCAGGTCAATCTCGAAGCCGCTCAAAAGTTCGGCATCAAACCTGGTGACGCCAGGCGTGCTGCGGCGACGCTTATGCAGGGCATCGTTGTGGGCAACCTATTTGAACAGCAGAAGGTGTTTGAAGTAGTTGTGCGTGGCGCGGTTGGCGTCCGGGATGATCTGACCAGCATCCGTGAGCTGCTCCTGGATGCTCCGAACGGCGGCCACGTCCAACTGGGCCAGATCGCCGAGGTCCGCATGGTCCCCAGCGAAGTTGTCATCCAGCACGACGCCACTTCACGTCGGATTGACGTTGTGGCTGACGTAAGCGGTCGCCCGCTGGCAGATATCCAGCGGGATATTGAGGCGGCTCTCCAACAGATCCAGTTCCCGGTCGAGTACCACGCCGAGATCCCCACCAAATACAGCCAGCTGCAGGCTGCAGACACCCTGGTTCATGGACTCGGAATCGCGGCGATCATGGCTGTGCTGCTTCTGCTCCAAACCGCGGTGCGGAGCTGGAAACTTGCCCTCGCTGTCTTGCTGACGCTTCCGGCTGCGATGGCGGGAGCAGCGATCGCCGCGTGGATCGGGGCGGCGTCTCTATCCTGGCTGTCACTGACGGCGTTTGCTGCCGTCCTGGCGATCGCTGCACGGAACGCGGCGCTCCTGTCCGCGCGTGTCGACGAAATATGGATGGACTCCGACGAGCTTTCTCGAACTGATGTGGTCATGACGGCGGCCCGGGACCGGATATCGCCGATCCTGAAATCCGCCCTCATGACGTTCCTCGTACTGATACCGCCAGCCTTCCTCGGCGGCACGGTAGGCGAGGCCTTGATCGTACCGATGCTGCTGATCATTGCCAGCGGCCTCGTGACCACAACGCTCGTGGGGCTCTTTGTGCTCCCGCTGCTCACGCTCTGGTTCGGTCCCCGCACCGAACCGGAAGAGTGGTCGGAAGTCTACGAATCGGAAGTACCTGTCATGCCCGTTATGCCGGAAAAGGTGGAAGTATCATGACCAGCAACAAGCTCCTGCGACGCCGGCCAATGGCGGCCCTCCTCTGTGCAGGACTGATATTTTCACTGCCCGCCTGCGCACAACCCTCGGCCGTGGCACAATCTGCATCTGAAGCGCCGGCCACGGTGGAAAAGAATGCCACCACGGGCATTGCCCGCATTACGCTGAGCCAGCGGGCCATCGACCGGCTGGAACTGCTCACCGACACGGTCAAACCGGCGCCGGGGGGCGCAGGCGTCCTCTTCCCCTACGCTGCGCTGCTATACGACCCGCAGGGGATGACCTGGGTCTACATCAACCCCGAGCCGCGGGTGTACGAACGCCAGGCCGTCACGGTGACCAGAGTCGAAGCGGGCGCGGTCACAGCCAGTGTCGGCCCAGCCGTAGGAACGCCAGTGGTGACCGTAGCCGCAGCTGAGCTGTTCGGCGCCGAGTTCGTCACAGGCAAATGACATGCGCCGGATAGTCGCTGCCAGCCTTCGGTTCAGATCGATCGTCATCGCGATGGCGGCGGCGCTGATGATGGTGGGCGGCGCCCAGCTCAGCAGTGCCTCCGTGGATGTGTTCCCTGAGTTCGCGCCGCCTAAGGTCGAGGTCCAGACTGCATGCCTGGGTCTAACTGCCGCCGAGGTGGAAGAACTGGTATCGGTTCCCATGGAAGAGGCCTTCAACGGCATCGACGGCCTCGACCATATGCGGTCCAAGTCGGTACCGCAGCTGTCCTCGATTGTGATGGAATTCGAGAACGGCACGGATCTGCTGACCGCCCGTCAACTCGTGTCCGAGCGGATGGCAACGGTCATTCCAACCTTGCCCACCTGGGCAGCGCCGCCGGTCATGCTCCAACCGCTGTCTTCCACCAGCCGGGTCATGAAGATCGGGCTGTCCTCCGATACGCGGTCCCTGATCGAAATGTCAATGATTTCCTACTGGAATATCAGGGCTCATCTGCTCCGGGTTCCTGGTGTAGCCAACGTAGCCATCTGGGGCGAACGCCTCCAGATGCTTCAGGTCCAGGCCGATCCGGCCAAGCTGGCAGCAAACAATGTCAGCCTGGAAACCGTCATGAGTTCCACCGCGAACGCCCTGGACGCTGGCCTGCTCCAATATTCCGCTGGTGCGATGATCGGCACCGGAGGTTCCCTGGACACACCCAGCCAGACAATCGGGATCCGGCACGTACAGGCCATCACCGGACCTGAAGACCTCGCGAAGGTGTCATTGGAAGATCGTGAGGGTCAGGCTCCTCTCCGGCTGGGCGACGTGGCTAATGTGGTCGAGGACCATCAGCAGCTGATCGGTGACGCCGTCATTAACGGGGGTCCGGGCCTGATGCTGATTGTGGAAAAACTGCCATGGGGCAACACCCTCGAAGTGACGCGGGGGGTCGAAGAGGCAATGAAGCAGCTTGAACCCGGCTTGACCGGTATCGCTGTGGACACAGCCATCTTCCGGCCGGCGACATTCATTGAAGAATCCCTCGACAACCTGAGCGTAGCTCTACTGCTGGGATGCCTGCTGGTAATTCTGGTGTTAAGTGTCTTCCTCTTCCAGTGGCGGACGGCCCTGGTCAGCGTGCTTGCCATCCCCTTGTCACTGGTGGCGGCGGCCCTCGTGTTGTATTGGACCGGCGGCACGATTAATACGATGGTGCTTGCGGGATTGGTGATTGCGGTCGGGGTGGTGGTGGACGATGCCATCATCGACGTCGAAAATATCGTCAGGCGTCTTCGGTACCACCGGGCGACCGGCGGGGTCGGAAGCACTGCCAGGGTAGTGGTCAACGCCTCGCTTGAGGTACGTGGACCAATCGTTTACGCTACCCTGATCATCGTCGCCGCAACGGTTCCGATCTTCTTCCTGGATGGGCTCACGGGCGCCTTCTTCCGGCCGCTGGCCACGGCCTACACCCTCGCGGTGATCGCATCCATGCTCGTGGCGCTGACGGTCACTCCCGCAATGGCGTACATCTTCCTGCGAAATGCAAAGCTGGATGACCGGGATCCGCCCGTGGTCAGGGTTCTCAAGCGCTGGTACGCGAATGCGCTCCGGCCCATCGTTCGCCGTCCCGTTCCCGGTTACCTGACCTTGGCCGCCGTCGGCGTGATCGGCATCGTGGCGGCCCCGCTGCTAGGCCAATCGCTGCTCCCGTCTTTCAAGGAGCGTGATTTCCTGATGCACTGGCTAACCCAGCCTGGCACGTCCAACGCCGAAGAAGTACGCGTCAGCCAGTTAGCCTGCACGGAACTCATTACCATTCCGGGTGTGAACAATTGCGGGTCCCACACGGGACAGGCGTTCAACGCGGATGAGGTGGTGGGCGTCTACTTCGGCGAAAACTGGATCAGCATCGACCCCGGGGTGGACTATGACGACACCCTGGCAGCAGTCGCGGAGGTAGTGGACGGTTACCCCGGAATCACACGGGATGTGCAGACGTATCTTAAGGAACGCATCCGTGAGGTACTCACCGGAACCGGCTATGCCGTCGTCGTTCGCGTATATGGGGACGACCTTGCAACGCTCCGCCAGGAAGCCGGCAAGATCAAGTCAATCCTGGGCGGCATTGAGGGAGCCATCGGCGCGAAGGTTGCCCTCCAGGCCAGCGTGCCACAGATCGATGTGGAGGTGAACCTGGAGGCGGCGAACCGCTACGGGCTGAAGCCGGGGGATGTGCGGCGTGCCGCTGCAACCCTTATTGCCGGCGAAGAAGTGGGCGACATCTACCGGGACGGCAAGGCGTATGACGTTCAGGTCTGGAGCCCACCTGAGGCCCGGACGAGTGTCACGAGTATTGAAAACCTCCCGCTTGATACGCCGAGCGGAAAAAAGATCCGGATGGCAGATGTCGCCTCGATTTCGGTCAAGCCCACACCCAATGTGATTGAGCGTTCGGAGGGATCGAGGCGCATCGATGTCAGTGCCAACGTCAAGGAAGGTGATCTGGCGAAGGTGGTGGAGAAGCTTAATTCCGATATGGAATCTGTTCAATTCCCGGTCGGCTACAGCGCGGTTGTCCTCGGCGAATACGCCGAACGCCAGGCCGCATCTCAACGGCTGCTGCTTTACTCCATCGGCGCGGTCATCGTCGTCTTCCTTCTCCTGCAGGCTGCTTTCAAGAGTTGGCGGCTGGCCACCCTGGCCATCCTGACCCTGCCGGTGGCACTCGTGGGCGGGGTGATCGCCGCCCACCTCAGCGGCGGAATCCTCTCCCTTGGTTCGCTGGTTGGCTTCCTGACACTCATGGGGATCGCGGCACGCAATGGCATCCTGCTCATCAACCACTGCCAACACCTGGAGCAGTACGAGGGCATGCCCTTCGGACCTGCGTTGGTGCTTCGGGGGGCCGCAGAGCGCTTGTCGCCGATCCTCATGACCACACTCGCTACTGCCTTGGCCTTGGTGCCGCTGGTGGTGATGGGGAACATCCCGGGCCACGAGATCGAGCATCCCATGGCGGTGGTGATCCTGGGCGGGCTAGTCACGTCAACGCTGGTCAACCTGTTCATCGTCCCTTCGCTGTACCTGCGGTTCGCCAAGCGCGGCCGCCGGCACGGCACACACGAATTGCAACCCGCCGCTGCCATTTAGGCGGTTCCTTCCCCACGACTATGAAAGGCGCGTGAGATGGTTTTTCGAGCACATAGATTCACGGCGTACGGTTCCGCCTTACTGCTGGCCGTCGGATCGCTGACAGTGATGTCGGCAGGGACAGCGGATGCCGCACCTCCGTCCCCGGAACTCTGCGGGCCAGGGTCCGCGATCAATTTCGACCGTTCGGATTTCCAGGCTACGCCGCGGATCGATAACAAATGGTTCCCGCTCAAGCCCGGTATGCAGTTCACAACAACAGGCACGGTGACCTCGGCGGATGGGGTTTACGAGCGCACTGTCGTCCACTCAGTGACCGGTCTGACGAAGGTGATAGACGGCATCACGACCCGGGTGATGTGGGACCGTGATTACGCCGACGGCAAATTGGTCGAATCCGAACTGGCGTTTTTCGCGCAGACCAGGCAAGGCGCCGTGTGGTTGTTCGGCGAATATCCGGAAGAATACGAAAACGGCGAATTCATTGGCGCACCCAGCACATTCATTAGCGGGATCGCAAAGGCGCAGGCCGGCATCGCCATGCAGGCCAAGCCCCGGACCGGCACACCAGACTATGTCCAGGCCTATGCCCCTAAGGTTGACTTCCTTGACTGCGGAACTGTGCTCAAAAAAGACCAGCATGTTTGCGTCCGGACCGGATGCTACAACGATGTGCTGGTGATAGATGAATACAATCCGCTGGAACCGCCTGAGGCAGGACACCAGCGGAAGTTCTACTCAGCCGGGACGGGGCTCGTGAAAGTCACTGCCGTCGGCGGTACTGACCAGGAATTCATGGACCTCGTGAAAGTGCAGAAGCTGGGCGCCGCGCAGTTTGCGGCTATCAACGCAGCGGCGTTGGATCAGGACGAGCGGGGTTACACCGTCAGCAGGAGCGTCTACGCCAAGACGCCGAGGGCCCAACTCGACGGACTATGACCGTTGTGCTGATGGAGGGTGGGTGACCGAGGGCTCCTGACCCGGACAAGAGCAGGGAGGGCGGTTCCTCGGCCGCCCTCCCCCTTCTGTGTTGTCCGGCGCCCCGTGCGGGCTACCTAGCGGACGTCCTCGTCGACCCAGTCCATGGACTTCGTCACGGCCTTCTTCCAGAGGCGCAACTGCCGGTCCTGCTCGGCCTGGTCCATTTGCGGCTCCCACCGCTTGTCCTCAGCCCAGTTGGCCGAGCACTCGCCAAGGTCCTTCCAGAATCCGACTGCCAGGCCCGCAGCGTAGGCGGCGCCCAGCGCGGTAGTCTCCACCACTTTCGGACGGATCACCGGCACGCCCAGGATGTCCGCCTGGAACTGCATCAGAGCGTCGTTGGCCACCATGCCGCCGTCGACCTTCAACTCAGTGAGCGGAACGCCGGAGTCAGCATTGACTGCGTCCAGTACCTCGCGGGTCTGGAACGCCGTGGCCTCCAGCGCCGCCCGGGCGATGTGGTTCTTGTTGACGAACCGGGTCAGGCCCACAATGGCGCCGCGGGCATCCGAACGCCAGTACGGGGCAAAGAGCCCCGAGAACGCCGGCACGATGTAGACGCCGCCGTTGTCCTCAACGGCCGCCGCCAGCGTTTCCACTTCCGGCGCGCTGCTGATCATGCCGAGGTTGTCCCGGAGCCACTGGATCAGCGAACCGGTGACCGCAATGGAGCCTTCCAGCGCATAGTGCGTGGGGGCGTCTCCGAGCTTGTACCCGACCGTGGTGAGCAGTCCGTTTTTCGAGTGAACGATCTCCTCGCCGGTGTTGAAGATCAGGAAGCAGCCGGTGCCGTACGTGTTTTTGGCTTCACCTGCTTCGAATGCCGCCTGGCCGAACGTGGCTGCCTGCTGATCACCGAGAATGCCGGCGACAGGCACTTCGCGCAGGAGTTGCGACGTATGCACGGTGCCGTAGACCTCGGAGGAGGACTTGATCGCCGGCATCATGGAGGCCGGAACGCCGAAGGCAGCCAGGATGTCCTGGTCCCAGGCGAGGGTCTCAAGATCCATAAACAGGGTCCGCGAAGCATTGGTCACATCGGTGACGTGGACACCGCCGTCGACGCCGCCGGTCAAATTCCAGAGCACCCAGCAGTCAGTGTTGCCGAACACGAGGTCGCCTGCTTCGGCCTTTTCCCGCGCTCCTTCGACGTTGTCCAGGATCCACTTGATCTTCGTACCCGAGAAGTAGGTGGCCAGGGGCAGCCCCACCTTGTCCTTAAAGCGCTCCACTCCACCGTCTTTTGCCAGCTCATCCACGATCGGCTGGGTGCGCGTGTCCTGCCAGACGATGGCGTTGTAGACGGCCTTGCCGGTGGTTTTGTCCCAGACAACCGCCGTTTCACGCTGGTTGGTGATGCCGACGGCGGCGATGTCGTGGCGGGTCAGGTTTGCCTTCGACAGTGCGGTGCCGATGACTTCGCGGGTGTTGTTCCAGATCTCAGCGGGATCGTGCTCCACCCAACCGGCCTGCGGAAATATCTGCTCGTGTTCCAGCTGGCCGCTGGAGACGATGCTGCCACTGTGGTCGAAAACGATGGCGCGGCTGCTGGTGGTGCCCTGGTCGATGGCGATTACGTACTGGTTCATGATGACGTCCTTGTCTGTTTGATTGGCAGGCTGAGGGTGTGCTGCGAGGTGGAACGGTTAGCTGGCCGCGGTGACTATGATCGGCAGGACAGCGGCGACAAGCCCAGCGAGTCCACCACCCACCAGCGGTCCTACAACCGGGATCCAGGAATAGCTCCAGTCGCTGGAACCCTTGCCCTTGATGGGAAGCAGCGCGTGGGCGATCCGGGGGCCAAGGTCACGGGCCGGATTGATCGCATAGCCCGTCGGGCCGCCGAGTGAGACGCCGATGCCTACCACTAGAAGGGCGACCGCCAGCGGCCCAAGACCCGAGGGCGTCCCGCCAAATGCCAGAATGACAAAAACGAGGACAAACGTACCGATGATTTCGGTTACCAGGTTCCACGGGGCGGAGCGGATGGCAGGGCCGGTGGAGAACACGGCCAGCTTGCTGGCGGGCTCGGGCTCGGCATCGAAGTGCTGTTTGTGGGCCAGCCACATCACCACCGCGCCGAGGAATGCCCCCACGAGTTCACCGCCGAAGTAGGTGAATGTCGACGCGAAGTCGACCGGAACACCGGGAGCGTACTCGCTCTTGCCGTTGAGCAGCAGGCCAAAAGTTACGGCCGGATTGATGTGCGCCCCTGACTTCACGGCGACGAAGACACCCGCGAAAACGGCAATGCCCCACCCCCAAGTGACCATCAGGAACCCGCCGTTGTTGCCTTTCGTGCCTTTGAGCGCAACGTTGGCCACAACACCACAACCCAGCAGGGTAAGCATTGCGGTGCCGAACACTTCGGACAGGAAAACTATTCCAAGAGACATCTTTGACTCCTCTATTTTCTGTTGTCAGCCCTTCGCGGGTTTGAAGGACCGTTGGGCCGGGTGCGTTATGGACGCCCCCAGCCAGCCGCTGCGCCGGCCGCCGGAGCGGACCGCGCAGTGCTTGCCTCCGGGCTTCCCTGCCCGGATGCGCAAGTCAGGTCACGAGACGAGGCTGTCGACCGTGACGCCGTGGAACCGTTGCAGCACCTCCTCGGCGTAGGTGATTTCCGCGGCACGGCTTGCCGCGTCCCAGCCGAGCGGACCGGAAAGGACATCGGCTACCTCGACGAGGAGTTCACCGGTCACCAGCCCCCGGAAGGCCAGCGACGTACGCCGGACCAGGACATCGATGAGATGCCCGATCTGCTCATTCCGGGCCATGAACTCCAGCTCCCGGACACTGAGTTCACGGGTGGAACGGAGCAGCCTGTCCGGACCGGCATCAAGGTAGCGGATCACGTCGTCTGCACGCGTGCCGTAACGCGTCAACAGGACGGCGGAGCGGTCAGCATCCCGCCCGGTACCCATGTGCGCCTTGATCCATTTCTGGATGCCGGCCTCATCCTCGGGGAAGCCGGCACCGCCTCCGATGGCGAGCTTCGCCGTGGAGACCTTCCGTTCCATTCCCAGCTCGGCAAGCACATCATTTGCCATGTGCTCGGCCAACGCCCGGAATGTGGTCCACTTGCCGCCGACCAGGCTGAGTACGACCGCGGTTCCTGCGCCGGGCGCCGCGGCATCCGGGGTGCGCCGTTCGATGCTGTAATCGCGCGAGACAAACCCGGGCTGGGCGGCGTCGTGGCGTGGCAGCGGGCGGACGCCGGAGAACGTGTAGACGATCTGGTCACGCTGCACGCTGATGTCCGGGAAGATGTGGCCGATCAGGTTGAAGAAGTAGTCGATCTCCTCATCCGTGCACACGGCGTCCTTCGTCATGTCCGCGTTGATGTCAGTAGTTCCCACCAGGACCCGGTCGCCCATGGGGTAGATGAGGACGATCCGGCCGTCCGTGTGTTCAAAGAAGATCTCCCGGCCTTTGCAGGCCTCGAGCAGGACCGGGTGGTCCAGTACGATGTGCGATCCTTTTGTGCCGCCCATAAAGGCCGACGCCGCCCCCATGGCTTCGTTGGTCAGGTCCACCCAGGCGCCGGTTGTGTTGACGATGACGTCCGCGGTGAAATCGAAGAACTCGCCCGTCAGTTCGTCGCGGAGCTGGACCGTGGTGCCGGACTGTGTGGCCGGCCCGCCGAGAGAATGAAGTGCGAGGTAGTTGCTTGCCCGGGCTGTTGAGCTTTTCGGTCCGCCATTGCCCTTGCCTGCTTTTTCGCCGTCCTGGAGCACATCGAGCGTGAGCCGCTCGGGGTTATGCACCGAAGCGTCGAAGTATGTTGCAGCGTATTTGATGCCGGGGTGCAGCTGCGGCAGCTCGGCGAGGGCCCGCTTCCGTCCGCGGAACTGGTGGCGCGGCACGGCACCGCCGTCGCGGGAAAACGAGTCATACATGCTCAGACCCAGTTTGATCAGGAACGCGCCGCGCTCCTTGGGCTTGCCCTGCTGTTTGTGCGTGAGGAACCGCAGGGGTGCGGACAGGACGCCGGAAAAGGTGCTGAAAATGGGGATGGTGGTCTGGAGGGGCTTCACATAATGCGGTGCGATCCGCAGGAGTCGGTTACGTTCCACTACAGATTCCCGGACGAGGCGGAATTCTCCGTTTTCGAGGTAACGGATGCCGCCATGAATCATGTGCGAGGACGCACCGCTGGCACCCTGGCAGTAGTCGCCACGCTCCACCAGGGCCACATCCACTCCCTGCAGGGCGAGGTCCCGGAATGTTCCCACGCCGTTGATGCCACCGCCGATGATCAATACCTTGGCGTGCGGACGATCTCGCAGACCCTGCACCGATGCGCGCGGCACCGGGCTGTGGGCGGGCGTGGCTCCGCTGTGGCTGAATGAATCTTTGATTCCCAAAACTGCTCCCTGGGTTTAGTGGCCTGCGGGCATCCGCCGGACGAACCGTCGTTCTTCAACTATTGTTTGGAGTATTGGAAAATGGAGTCAAGCACTATGCACAAACGTGCAGATTGGAGTCCGAATGACGCCTTCACGGCACTCAGATGCGCTCAGGGCTGCACAGATGTATTACCTCCAGGACCTGACCATGGACGCAATCGCGCGGGAACTGCGGACGTCCCGGTCCACTGTTTCCAGGCTCCTCTCGGCGGCGAGGGACACGGGTTTGGTCCAGATCCAGATCCGCAATCCAATGGATACCGGCCCCGAACTCGAAAGCATGATCCGGCGCGAGTACAGCGTTGACGTGCACGTGGTTCCGGTGGTGGAGTCTCTGAACGAGGCGGAAACCCTGGACCGGGTGGCCATCCAGGCAGCACGAACCATCGGCCCCCTGGTGGATTCCAATGCGATCATCGGCGTCGCGTGGGGATCAACGCTCAGTGCCGTCAGCAGGCACCTCACCCGCAAGGTCACGCACGATACCGTGGTGGTCCAGCTGAACGGCGCCGGCAACATGCACACCACCGGCATCACGTACGCGAGCGACATCATGCGCCGCTTCGGAAGTGCCTACGGCGCCCGCGTGGAGCAGTTCCCTGTTCCCGCATTCTTTGACCATGCAGCCACCAAAACCGCCATGTGGAATGAGCGCAGCGTACAGCGCATCCTGGACCTGCAGGCCCGGATGAGCATCGCCATCTTCGGCGTTGGATCCGTGCACGCAGACTACCCAAGCCACGTTTACGCGGGTGGCTACCTGGACGAAAGCGATCTCAAGGTGCTTGCCCATTCTGACGTTGTGGGTGACGTCGCCACGGTGTTTTTCCGGCGTGACGGATCCTCCGACGGCATCGTCCTCAATGAACGCTCCACGGGTCCGTCCCTCTCCCAGTTGCGCCAGGTCCGGCGTCGGATCTGCGTGGTCTCCGGGGCATCGAAGATCAATGGCCTGCGGGGCGCCCTGTCCGCCGGCCTCGCCACCGACCTGATCGTGGATGAAGCCACCGCGCGCCGCCTGGTGGGCTTTGGCGGTGTCGCCTGGCCCAATGGGTAGAGTCAATGCTATGAAAACCTCACCCCGGCTCAGCCTTAACAAGGGTGTGCTGATCGACCAGTTGGGCTTCGGGCTCTACAAAGTTCCGGCAGCGGAAGCCTCCGGCCTGGTGGCCACGGCCCTGGGCACCGGATACCGCCACTTCGACACGGCAGCCATGTACGGCAACGAAACCGGCGTGGCGCGCGGACTGGGCCCCGCCATGGATTCCGAAGGCAGAAGCGGCGGCTCCGGGGAGTCCTCGCCTGGCCTGCGGCGCGAGGACGTATTTGTCACCACGAAGGTGTGGAACGATGACCAGGGGTACGAAGCGACCCTCCGTGCCTTCGATACCTCCATGGTTAACCTCGGCCTGGACTACGTGGACATGTACCTGATCCACTGGCCCTGCGCCAAGCGGGATCTGTTCAGCGACACGTACCGCGCCCTTGAAACGCTGTACCGCGAAGGGAAGGTCCGGGCCATCGGTGTCTGCAACTTCCAGCCGGCGCACCTGGACCGCCTGCTCGAGAGTGCCGAAGTGGTGCCGGCTGTGAACCAGATTGAACTGCACCCGTGGCTTCAGCAGGCGGAGCTCAGGGAGAAGCACCACACCCTGGGCATCCGGACTGAAGCCTGGAGCCCCCTGGGGCGCGGACACGTACTGTCGGATTCCGTGGTCCTGGCCCTGGCGGCCGAGCACGGCCGGACAGCAGCCCAGATCATTCTTCGGTGGCATATCCAGCTGGGGAACATCGCCATCCCGAAGGCAAGCTCCGAGGCACGGATCCGGGAAAACCTGGACGTCTTTGGCTTTGAACTTTCAGACCGCGACATGGCAGCCTTGGCTGAGCTTGACCGCGGGCAGCGCACCGGGTCCCACCCCGACAACGTCAACTAGGACCGAGGGTTATGAAAACCGCCGATCAGCAGCCATCCCCCGCGCCGTCGTTCTTCAGCGCGGGACTGGCGGCCCGCACCCGTGCCGCAGACATCGTGATCGACGGCACCGCCGTGGCGTATTGGACCTACGAACCCATCCAGGCCACGCCGGACACCCGCACCATCCTGGTGATCCACGGCTTCCGCGGCGATCACCACGGCCTCCTCCGGGTGGCAGACCAATTGCCGGAAATGCGCATCATTATGCCGGACCTGCCAGGGTTCGGCCGCTCCGCCGCGTTCGCCGCCGGTAAACACTCGGTGGAACAGTACGGCACCTTTGTCACCGACTTTATGGCGGCGCTCGGCCTTGGTCCGGATACGGTGTTGCTGGGGCACTCCTTCGGCTCGATCGTCGCTGCCCATTTTGTGGCGACCCATCCGGGCACCGTCACACCGCTGATCCTGATCAATCCCATCGCCGCGCCTGCCCTGGAAGGCCCCAAGGGGATCATGACCAGACTGGCCGTCCTCTACTACCGGCTGGCGGCCCGGCTCCCCCGCCCGCTGGGACTGGCGCTGCTGCGCAGTCCGCTGATTGTCAGGGTCATGAGCGAGGCCATGGCCAAGACGCCTGACAAAGACCTGCGCGGCTTCATCCACGGCCAGCACCACGCCTACTTCAGTGCGTTCGCGAACCGGGAGAGTCTCCTCGAATCGTTCACAGCGTCGGTCAGCGGCCATGTCGCAGAGGTTGCCGGGAAACTGGACCTGCCGGTGCTCCTGGTCGCCGGCGAAAAGGACGAGATTGCCACCCTGCCCGACCAGCACCGCCTCGCCGGGCTCCTCCCCGACGGTGTCCTCAAAGTCATTCCCGGCGTCGGCCACCTGATCCACTATGAAACGCCCGGCCCCGCCGCCGGCTTCATCCGCAGCTTCCTTAAGGACCACCCCGCGTGAAGATTGTCATCGATGCCCGATTCACCCGGACCGACCACCACGACGGCATCAGCCGCTACGGGGCCAGCCTCATCGCCGCCACCGCGAAGGTTGCAGACGTTTCCATGCTCATCAGCGACCCCCGTCAACTGGCGCTGCTTCCGGATGTTCCCTACACGCTGATCAACAGTCCGCTGTCCCCGCTGGAGCTGTTCGTGGCCCGCAGGGTCAACCCGCTGGGGGCCGACGTTGTGGTGTGCCCCATGCAGACCATGGGCAGCTGGGGGCGCAAGTACGGCCTGGTCCTGACCCTGCACGACCTCATCTACTACGAGCACCCTGCTCCCCCGGGATTCCTGCCGGCACCCGTCCGCGTGCTGTGGCGCCTGTACCACAAGGCGTTCTGGCCCCAGCGCGTCCTCCTCAACCGGGCGGACACCGTGGCCACGATCAGCCGGACCACTGAAGCCCTGATGGCCAAGTACCGGCTCACCCAGAGGCCGGTGCGGATCATCAGCAACGCCCCGCAGCCCGCGCAGGACCCGCGCGATCCCGCCGCCGGTGCAGAACATTCGCTCGTGTACATGGGCTCGTTTATGCCCTACAAAAACGTTGAAACGATGGTGGCCGGAATGTCCTGGCTGCCCGATTTCACCTTGCACCTGCTGAGCAGGATCACCGCGGATCGCCGGGCCGAGCTGGAGATCATGGTTCCGCCTGGCGCCAAGGTGGTCTTCCACAACGGGGTCACCGACGACGAATACGCCGTCCTGCTCAAGCGGGCCACCGCACTGGTGAGCCTCTCCCGCGCCGAAGGATACGGTCTCCCGCTGGTGGAGGCCATGGCCCTCGGCACGCCGGTCATCGCCAGCGACATCCCGATTTTCCGGGAAGTGGGCGGTGACGCGGCAGCCTACGTTGATCCCGCGTCCCCGGCAGAGTTTGCCGCGGCCGTGCAGAAACTGCGCGACGACGCCCACTGGCAGCAGGTGTCCCGCCATTCGGTGGCGCGTGCCCGGGAATTCAGCTGGGACGAATCCGCCCGGCAACTGGTGGACGTGGCCCACGACATCATGGCGCGCCGCGGACGCTGACGCCGCGAGTCCTCTAAAGGACGTTTACTAAGGGACGTTTACTAAAGGACGTCTACTAAAGGACGTCCACGCCGTCAAGCCTGACCTGGACCGGTTCCGTGCTCCTCTTCGCGGCGGCCGCAGCCTTTGTTGCACGCAGCACCCGGGTGACGGTGGCTGCCTGCCCGTACGCAAAGAACAGCAGGGTCCGGGCGCCCTCCCCAGCTCCCGCGGCACTCCCGGCTCCGCCGGTGGCGGGACCGGTGAGCACCAGCGGGGCCGGCCCTGCGGTCCGCAACGCCACACCGGCGGTGGCCAGCTCCTTCTCGACGGTCCCGGAAAAATGTACGACGGCGGCCCGGGGGCCGGTGATCGAGGCAATCCTGACTGCCGGCGGTAGCTGGAGTTCCATCCGGAGTTCGAGCTCACGCCGGGCGTACCCGGCCGGGTCCCACCGCAGCAACGCGCCAACAGCTACGCTTTCCGTCGCGGTGATGACCACCAGTCCGCCGTCGGACGCCGGACGCACCAAAGCTGCGGCATTGAACCAGCGGCGCACGGTGTCTTCCCCGGCGCGGAGATTCTCCCGGCGCAGCAGGGAGTCGCCGTCGAGGAGCAGGGCCGCAGCATAACCGCCCTCCGCTACGGGCTCGGCCCCGACGGTGGCCACCACCAGCGCCTTGGCGCCGCCAACTCCGGCTTTGATGTTGCCGCCCGAGGACGTAATAACGGGTTTCCCGGGAAATGCCCGGCCCAGCTCTTCAGCAGTCCGCAGGACTCCGGTGGCGCCCTTGCGGAGCTTGTGCCCCGCGCAGTGGGCACACTGCCACTCCGGAGCCGGCATGGAACACCAGCGGCACTGCGGGATCGCAGAGCTGCCGCTGGCTCCGGCCAAGGCCAGAGGGCCCTGGCAGGCCCGGCACCGGGCAGGTTCACGGCAGGTCTCACAGACGAGCGACGGGGCGTAGCCGGCGCGGGCCACCTGCACCAGGACAGGCCCACGTTCCAGCCCGTCCTTGGCGGCACGCCACGCGGCACCGGGAAGCCGCGCAACCAGGGCGAGGGGGTCGCGCTCCTGTTCGAAGCTGTCCGCCGTGTTCAGCACCCGGGGCACAGTCCGTCGTGCGAACGCCCGATCGGCCTCGACTGGCATGGCCCAGCCAGCCTCCACCAGCCGCTGGAGTTCCGTACTCCTGGAATGACCCGCCATCAAGCAGGCGGCGCCTTCCTGGTCCGCTCGCAGCAAGAGGACGTCGCGGCTATGGGCGTACGGGGCGCGCTGTTCGATGTGAAGGTCATCGCCGTCGTCCCAGCAGGCAAGAAGACCCAGCTCCCGGACGGGGGCAAATGCTGCAGAACGCGTACCGATGGCAACGCGTGCGGACCCGGCCAGGAGGCGCAGGAAACTCCTGTAGCGGGGCGTGGGCCCGTCATCGGCCGTCAGCCGCGCTATATCATCGGCGGGCAGCACGGCCAGGAGCGCCTTTTCCAGCTGGTCCAGGTCCCTGTAGTCCGGAACCACCACCACGGCGCCGCGGCCGGAGGCACGGACTGCTGCCACGGCCGTTGCCAGCAGGTGCGGCCATGCGGCCGGGCCGAATCCCTGGAGAGGGTTGAAGACCGCCCGTGGAGATCCGCCGTCCCGCAGGTGGCGGACAAATGCCGGGCCGTTACGGTACCCGGCCCAGTCGGCCTCCGTCCCGGAAGTGACGTCAGGGCCAGTAGCGGCCGCGACGTCGGCAAGCGGACCCGGTGCCGCGGGCTCTGCCGCAGGGGCGGTGAGGAACTCCTTCTCGAGCCTCGCCATGCGCGGAGGCACCGCAACGCGCAGGACGTCGCTGACCGTGCCCGCGTACCTGGCCGCGACGGCGGACACCAGATCCCGGACAGGCGGCGTCAGGACAACGACCGGGGAGACGACCTTCTGGAGGGGCAGCAGGGTGTGGCCGGCGTCGGATTCTGCCGTCCGTTCAATGATGAACCCGGACAGGTCCTGGCCGTTGAAACTGACTTTGACCCGGACGCCGGCCTGCGCGGCCTCATCCAGTTCAGCCGGCACGCTGTAGTCGAAGGGCCGGTCCAGATGCGGCAGCGACGTCTCCACGAATACCCTGGCCACCGGAAGGTGCGCGGCCAGCGGAGGTCCGGACGGCCTGGCCTTCGCCGGGAAGCCCTGCAGCAGCGACAACTGGACTGCGCCGGGAGGGACAGACTCGTCAGAGGCCATGGCAGGCTGGCCTACGCGTTGAAGAAGGCCTTCAGGTCCTCCACCCGGTCCAGTCGCTCCCAGGTGAAGTCGGGATCGTCACGGCCGAAGTGTCCGTGCGCGGCGGTCTTGGCGTAAATGGGACGCTTGAGGTCCAGGGCATCGATGATGGCACGCGGGCGGAGGTCGAAGATCTCCGCGATGGCGGCGCTGATGCGGGCCGGATCCACTGTTTCCGTGCCGAAGGTTTCCACGTACGTGCCCACGGGGCGGGCTTGTCCGATGGCGTAGGCAATCTGGATCTCGGCGCGCTTCGCCAGTCCGGCCGCCACAACGTTCTTGGCAACCCAGCGCATCGCGTAGGCAGCGGAACGGTCTACCTTGGACGGGTCTTTGCCCGAGAAGGCGCCGCCGCCGTGGCGCGCCATGCCGCCGTAGGTGTCCACAATGATCTTGCGTCCGGTCAGGCCGGCGTCACCAACCGGCCCGCCGATGACAAACTCGCCGGCCGGGTTCAGGATGTTGACGGCCCCGGAAATGTCCAGGTTGGCTGCTGCCAACACCGGCTCAATCACAAAAGAGGCGAGGTCCGCGCGCAGGCGGTCCAGGCTGGTTCCTTCGGCGTGCTGGCTGGAGATGACGACGGTTTCCACGGAAACCGGCACGTCCTTGTCGTAGCCGATGGTGACCTGGGTCTTGCCGTCAGGGCGGAGGTAGGAGAGCTCGCCGGACTTGCGCACCTCGGTGAGGCGTTCGGACAGGCGGTGCGCAATCCAGATCGGAACCGGCATGTAGGACGGGGTTTCGTCGCTCGCGTACCCGAACATCAGGCCCTGGTCGCCGGCGCCCTGGAGGTCGTAGTCGTCCTCCTGGCGCCCCTCGCGGGCTTCGAGGGAGTTGAAGACACCGCCGGCGATGTCGTTCGACTGCTGGCCGATAGAGACGGACACACCGCAGCGGGCGCCGTCAAAGCCGTTGGCCGAGGAGTCGTAGCCGATGCCCAGGATGGTCTCCCGGACGATCTGCGGGATTTCAACGTAGGCGTCGGTGGTGACCTCACCGGCAACGTGGACCAGGCCGGTGGTGGCCATGGTCTCCACCGCGACGCGGGACTCGGGATCCGCGGCGAGCAGTGCATCCAGGATGGCGTCACTGATCTGGTCGCAGATCTTGTCCGGGTGGCCTTCAGTGACCGACTCGGACGTGAAGAGCCGGAGGGCGGTGGGCGTAGCCCCGTGCGTGTGGGGAATGTGCAGCGGTAAAGTCACTCAACTACCTTACTGGTTGGGAATCGGACCTCCGGCGGCATGTGTCCCCGTGCTAAGGACACGGTGCGTGGCTTTCGGTCAGGCGCGTGGCGAAACGTGGTTCAGCTCATAGCCGACCCGCGTGATGACGGCCACCGAAACCTCTGTTTTGGATCCGGCGGCCAGTTGTGGTTCGGCACCGGAGCGGGCAAGGATGACTACCGAGTTGCTGTCCTGGCCAAAAACCTTGTCCGCTCCCACATGATTGACCACCAGGAGATCGCAGCCCTTGCGCCTGAGCTTTGCTTCCGCATACAGGAGGACGTCGCCCTGGCCGTCACCGGTTTCGGCCGCGAAGCCGACAATCAGCTGGCTGCTTCGAATGGCCTGGTGTTCGGGAGCATGGTCACGGAGTTCGACCAGTTCCTGGAGGATGTCCGGATTCCGGACCAGGGAAATGACGGGGTCAGCGGTGTCATCACGTTTTTTGATTTTGGTGCCGGAGATCTGTGCGGGACGGAAGTCCGCAACGGCCGCCGCCATAATCACGACGTCGGAATCCGCCGCGGCTGCCAGCATCGCCTCCCGCAATTCCAGCGCAGTCTCAACCGTGACGATGTCGACTCCGGCCGGCGCCGGCACGTCCATGTGGGCGGCGACCAGCCGCACCGTGGCTCCGGCGTTGCGGGCAGCAAGAGCCAGCGCCACACCCTGCTTTCCGGAGGACCGGTTGCCCAGGAAACGGACGGGGTCCAGCGGTTCCCGGGTTCCGCCTGCGCTGACGGTGACGGTACGGCCGGCCAGCGGAAGCTGGTAATCGGACTGACCCTGGGCAAGCGCCATGGCGGCGTCGAAGATGGCTTCGGGCTCAGGCAGGCGGCCGGGACCGGAGTCCGTGCCGGTGAGCCGGCCGCTGGCCGGTTCCAGGACGGCCACTCCCCTGCTTCGCAGCGTGTCAACGTTGGCGCGGGTGGCGGCGTGCTGCCACATTTCTGTGTGCATGGCCGGGGCGAAAAGCACCGGGCCGCTGGCCATCAGCAACGTGTTGGTGAGGAGGTCATTGGCCTGACCGGTGGCAGCGCGCGCCAGCAGGTCCGCCGTCGCCGGTGCCACCACGATCAGGTCCGCCTCATGGCCGAGCCTGACGTGGTTGACCTGGTGCACGTCGTCGAAGACGCTGTTGCTGACCGGGTTCCCGGACAGGGCCTCCCACGTGGCGACACCCACGAATCGGGTAGCCGCTTCGGTGGGAATCACCGTGACATTATGGCCGGCTTCAGTAAAAAGCCGGAGGAGCGATGCGACCTTGTAGGCCGCAATCCCTCCCCCGACTCCGAGGACTATGCGCACGTGACCTCCGTCAACAGGCAGTCTGAACTTACTCTGCGGCCACGATCGGCGTAGAAACGAGCTTGCCTTCGTTGATTTCGCGCAGGGCGATCGACAGCGACTTCTCGTTCAGCTTGGTGTCGACCAGCGGGCCGACGTACTCGAACAGGCCCTCGTGCAGCTGGGCGTAGTAAGCGTTGATCTGACGTGCACGCTTGGCACCGAAGATCACCAGGCCGTACTTGGAATCAGCTGCCTTCAGCAGCTCGTCGATCGGAGGGTTGATGATGCCTTCAAGGTTCGTGGACACGAATTCTCCAAATTCTAACGGGCCGATCCGACCCTGCGTCTAGTGCGGGTGCGGGGTCAGCCCCATGAGTGAAACAAGCTCGTCCGCTGCGCGTCGAACGTCATCATTGATGACGGTGTGGTCAAACTCCGGCTCAGCGGCAAGTTCCAGTTTAGCGGTTTCCAGACGGCGCTGCTGTTCCTGCGCTGTTTCCGTGCCGCGCCCCACCAGCCGGCGGACCATTTCTTCCCAGGTGGGCGGTGCCAGGAACACAAACTGGGCGTCCGGAACGGCCTCTTTGATCTGTCGTGCACCCTGGAGATCGATCTCCAGGAGGACCGACCTGCCGGCGGCGATGGCCTGGTCCACGGAACTCCGCAGCGTGCCGTAGGTGTTTTGGCCGTGGACTACTGCCCACTCCAGGAACTCGCCGGCCGCAATGAGCGACTCAAACTCTTCCCTGGACTTGAAGAAGTAATGGACGCCATCCTGCTCACCGGGCCGTGGAGCGCGGGTAGTGGCCGATACGGAAAGCCAGACTTCGGGGTAGGTATCCCGGATGTAGGTGGACACGGTGCCTTTGCCAACAGCCGTCGGACCAGCGAGGACTGTCAGTCCCGGTTTCTTGCTCACGTATTCCTTTTGGGCGGAGTTTGGGTGCGGGCGCCTCTACGAACGCCCTATTTCTCGTCTATAAAATCTACCAGCGCCTGGCGCTGGTGAATGCCCAGGCCGCGGAGCCGGCGGGACGCCGCGATGCCCAGCTGCTCCATAATGGCGGCAGCCCTGACTTTTCCAATGCCCGGCAGGGCCTCCAGCAGCTCCACCACCCGCATCCGGGCCAAGGCGTCGTCCGCTGCGGAGGCGTCAAGGAGGTCCGCGGCCGATGTCTTGCCGTTCTTGAGGCGATCTTTCGCGGCCGCCCGGGCGGCCCGGGCGGCGGCCGCCTTGTTCAGGGCGGCCGCGCGTTCCGAAGCGGATAAGGGTCGCAGGCTCATGAAGGACACCCCCGGATTCATCGGCTGAGTCCAAGGCGACCGCCATTGGACTTGTCCTGAAACCTACCCCTTGGCGGGCGGTGAATCAATGGATGCCGCCATTAGGCACCTATTCGCCCAGGAGTCCAACAAGCGTGCGCAACGCAGCATTGCGGAGGCCCTGGACCCCGGGACCGGCAGCCAGGATATCCCGGCTGGAGGTCCCCAGGACCTGCGGGTACGCGGCCCCGAACGTCCGGCGCAGGTCCCCAGGGGTGGCCCCCTGCGCGCCCAGTCCCGGGGCGAGGATCGGCCCGCGGACCGACGGCAGGTCCAGGTGCAGGTCAGTCAACGCGGACCCAACGGTGGCGCCGACGACGAGTCCAACGGACCCCAGGCTGCCGGCGTACCGGCTGTTTTCCGCCGCTGCCGCCTCGACGATCCGCCGGGCCACGGAGTCGGCTCCGCCCACATGCTGCACGGATGCCCCCTCCGGATTGGAGGTCAGCGCCAGGACAAAAACGCCGCGACCGTTGTCCGCTGCCAGGTCAAGGGCCGGGCGGAGCGACTCAAACCCCAGGTACGGGCTGAGGGTCACGGAGTCGGCCGCCAGGGACGATCCGTCCCGCAGCCAGGCGTCCGCGTAGGCAGCCATCGTGGAGCCGATATCCCCCCGCTTGGCGTCGGCAATTGTGAGGACCTGCGCCTGCGCTGCCGCGGCCAGGACGTCTTCAAGGACTGCCATCCCGGCCGAACCGTGGCGCTCGTAAAGCGCCACCTGCGGCTTCACCGCGGCAGCGAGGGAACTGACGGCCTCCAGGACAGTCAGCGAGAACCGCCGCAGCCCTGCGGCGTCGTCGGCCAGTCCCCAGTCCTTCAGGAGTGCCGGGTGCGGGTCAATGCCCACGCACAGCGGCCCGCGTGACGCCATGACCGCTCCGAGCCGGGAGCCGAAGGACTCCCGGCCGGCGGGGCTGGCCGAGGTGGAACCGGCCTCAGGCATGCTGCGAAACCGCAGACTCGGCCGCCGCATTCTCCGCGGCTGCCTTCTGGGACGCCACCAGGGCCGCTGCGTGCTCCTGCAGGCTGGTCACCGACCACTCGTAGGTGCGCATGGCTTCGATGGCCTGCACCGCGGCGTTGAACTCGGCCACCGTGGTGATGCAGGGGATGCCGATGGAGGTCGCGGCGGCACGCAGGGCGTAGCCGTCGCTGCGGGCTTCGCCGCCGGAGGGCGTGTTGAAGACCATGTCGATCTCGCCGGCGATGACGAGGTCTGCGATGGTGCCCTCACCTTCGGCGCTGCTGCCCTCGGCGACCTTGCGGACCGTGCTCGCCTGGATGCCGTTGCGGCGCAGGACGTCGGCGGTGCCACCCGTGGAGACGATCTCAAAGCCGAGGTCCGAAAGGCGCTTGACAGCCATGATGACCGCACGCTTGTCCCGGTTGGCCACGGAAACGAAGATCTTGCCTTCCGTGGGCAGGGCGTTGTTCGCGGCTGCCTGGCTCTTGGCGAAGGCGGTGTCGAAGTGCTTGTCGATGCCCATGACTTCGCCGGTGGAGCGCATCTCCGGGCCGAGCAGCGAGTCCACAACCTTGCCTTCGGGGGTACGGAAGCGGCTGAACGGAAGCACGGCTTCCTTGACCGATACGGGAGCGTCGAGCGGCAGCGTGGAGCCGTCGCCGGTTTCCGGCAGTATCTTGTAGGCGGTCCGGAGCTGGTGGATGGTCACGCCAGTGCCGATCAGCGCGGCGGCCTTGGCCATCTGGACTCCAGTGGCCTTGGAGACGAACGGCACGGTGCGCGACGCACGCGGGTTCGCTTCGAGCACGTAGAGAACATCTGAAGCCAGCGCGAACTGGATGTTGATCAAGCCGCGGACGCCCACACCCTCGGCGATGGCTCGGGTTGCTGTGCGGACACGTTCAATCACGTTGTTGCCCAGCGTGATGGGAGGCAGGACACACGCGGAGTCGCCGGAGTGGATTCCGGCCTCCTCGATGTGTTCCATGATGCCGCCGAGGTACATGTCGGTGCCGTCGAAGAGCGCATCGACGTCGATTTCGACGGCATCCTCCAGGAACCGGTCGATCAGCACCGGGTGGTCCGGGGTGATTTCCGTGGCGTTGGCGATGTACCGGGAGAGGTTCGGCTCGTCATAGACGATTTCCATGCCACGGCCGCCGAGCACGTAGGACGGGCGGACCAGGACGGGATAGCCGATCTCGTCGGCGATCTTCTTGGCGTCGTCGAAGGACACCGCGGTGCCGTTCTTCGGGGCGATCAGCCCGGCGTTGTCGAGCACGCGGGAGAACTCGCCGCGGTGCTCGGCAAGGTCGATCGCTTCCGGGGATGTGCCAAGGATGGGGACACCGGCGTCGGCCAGCTGCTGTGCCAGCTTCAGCGGAGTCTGGCCACCCAGCTGCACAAAGACGCCCATCACGCCGCCGGTGCGTTCCTCAGCGGCGATGACCTCGAGGACGTCCTCAAGGGTCAGCGGCTCGAAGTACAGGCGGGTGGAGACGTCGTAGTCGGTGGAGACCGTCTCAGGGTTGCAGTTGACCATCACGGTCTCGTAGCCGGCCTTGCGCAGCGCCATGGACGCGTGGACGCAGGAGTAGTCGAATTCGATGCCCTGGCCGATGCGGTTGGGGCCGGAGCCGAGGATCAGGATGGACGGCTTGGAGTGCAGCGCAATCTCGTCCTCCTCGTCGTAGGACGAGTAGTGGTACGGGGTGTAGGCGGCGAACTCGGCGGCGCAGGTGTCCACGGTCTTGTAGACCGGTCGGATCCCGAGGGCCTGCCGGACACCGCGGACCACGGCTTCGGAGTTGTGCGTCAGAGAACCGATCTGCTCGTCCGAGAAGCCGTGGCGCTTGGCGCGCTTGAGCATCTCCACGGTCAGGGATCCGGCCTGGCGAATCTCGTGGGAGATCTCGTTGAGCAGCTGGAGCTGGTCCAGGTACCAGGGATCGATCTTGGTGGCTTCGAACAGCTGTTCCACGGTGGCGCCGCCGAGCAGGGCGCGCTGGACCTGGTGCAGGCGTTCCGTGGTAGGCCGCTTGGCCTTTTCGATCAGCTCCGGGACTTCCCATTCGGGGACGGAGGTGAAGTCCAGCTGCGAGCCCTTCTGCTCCAGGGAGCGGAGGGCCTTCTGCAGCGCTTCGGTGAAGTTGCGGCCCATGGCCATGGCTTCGCCCACGGACTTCATGGTGGTGGTCAGGGTGTCGTCAGCGGCCGGGAACTTCTCGAAGGCGAAGCGCGGAACCTTGACCACCACGTAGTCCAGGGTGGGTTCGAACGACGCCGGCGTCTTCTGCGTGATGTCGTTCGGGATCTCGTCCAGGGTGTAGCCGAGGGAGAGCTTGGTGGCGATCTTGGCGATGGCGAAGCCCGTGGCCTTGGACGCCAGGGCGGAGGACCGGGACACACGCGGGTTCATCTCGATGACCACTACCCGGCCGGTGTCCGGCTCGATGGCGAACTGGATGTTGCAGCCGCCGGTGTCCACGCCCACCTCACGGATGACGGCGATGGAGATATCCCGCAGCCGCTGGTATTCGCGGTCGGTCAGGGTCAGTGCCGGTGCCACGGTGATGGAGTCGCCGGTGTGCACGCCCACGGGGTCGAAGTTCTCAATGGAGCAGACCACCACGACGTTGTCGTTTTTGTCGCGCATCATCTCAAGCTCGTATTCCTTCCAGCCGAGGATGCTTTCTTCGAGCAGCACTTCGGTGGTGGGGCTGTACTGCAGGCCCTGGCCGACGATGCGGCGCAGGTCATTTTCGTTGTACGCGAGGCCGGAGCCCAGGCCGCCCATGGTGAAGGAGGGCCTGACCACCATGGGGTAACCGAGATCCTCGGCGGCTGTGAACGCCTCGTCCAAGGAGTGGATGATGTGGCTGCGGGCCGATTCGGCGCCGCAGCGTGCCACGACGCCCTTGAACTTTTCGCGGTCCTCGCCGAGCTCGATGGCGGCGATGTTCGCGCCGATGAGCTCCACGTTGTACTTTGCCAGCACGCCGTTCTTGTCCAGCGCGATGGCCGTGTTCAGCGCGGTCTGCCCGCCAAGGGTGGGCAGGATGGCGTCCGGGCGCTCCTTGGCGATGATCTTCTCCACCACCTCGGGGGTGATGGGCTCGATGTAGGTGGCATCGGCGAACTCGGGGTCCGTCATGATGGTGGCCGGGTTCGAGTTCACCAGGATGACCCGCAGGCCCTCCTCCTTGAGGACACGCAGTGCCTGGGTGCCGGAGTAATCGAACTCCGCGGCCTGGCCGATGACGATCGGGCCGGAACCGATGACCAGGACGCTCTTAAGGTCAGTTCTCTTGGGCATTACTTCTTGTCCTCAGTCTTGGAATCGGTGGTGTTCTTGGTGCCGGCTGCCTTGGTGTCCGCCATCAGATCGATGAAACGGTCAAACAGGTAAGCGGCGTCGTGCGGGCCGGCTGCGGCTTCCGGGTGGTACTGCACCGAGAAGGCGGGGATGTCCAGGCACGCGAGGCCTTCGACGACGTCGTCGTTGAGGCTGATGTGGCTGACCTCGACCCGGCCGTAGCGCTCCTCGGGAGCCTGGGTGGCGCCGTCGAGCGGTGCGTCCACGGCGAAGCCGTGGTTCTGCGAGGTGATCTCCACCTTGCCGGTACGGCGGTCCAGTACGGGCTGGTTGATGCCGCGGTGGCCGTAACGGAGCTTGTAGGTGCCGAAGCCCAGGGCGCGGCCCAGGATCTGGTTGCCGAAGCAGATGCCGAAGTACGGCAGCTTCTCGTCCAGGACGGAGCGGAGCAGCTTGACCTGGACGTCGGCTGTGGCGGGGTCGCCCGGGCCGTTGGACATAAAAAAGCCGTCCGGATTGACGGCTTTGACGTCCGCGAGGGTGGAGGTTGCCGGCAGGACATGCACCCGGACGCCGCGCTCGGCGAAGCGGATGGGGGTCATGGCCTTGATGCCGAGGTCTATCGCGGCAATGCTGAAGCGCGGCTCGCCGTCCCAGCCGTGGTCCTGGGGGTCCACCACGTAAGCCTCGCTGACGCTGACTTCCTCGGCCAGGCGGGCGCCTTCCATCGGGGCGCTGGCCAGGACCGCGTCAAGGAATTCCTTGTCCGTAGCCTTCGCGGCCGCACCCGAGAAGATGCCGGCGCGCATGGTCTTGTGCTCGCGCAGGTGGCGGGTGATGGCGCGGGTGTCCACGCCCTGGATGCCCACGATCCCCTGCTCGATGAGTTCCTCGTCCAGGGATCGTTCGGAGCGCCAGTTGGAGGGGCGGCGGGCGGCGTCGCGGACGATGTAGCCGGCCACCCAGATGCGCCGGGATTCGGCGTCCTCGCTGTTCACACCGGTGTTGCCGATGTGCGGCGCGGTCTGCACCACCAGCTGGCGGGCGTAGGAGGGGTCGGTGATGGTTTCCTGGTAGCCGGTCATGCCCGTGGCAAACACAGCCTCGCCCAGGGCAGTGCCCTGCGCGCCGTAGCTGGTGCCACGGAACATGCGGCCGTCCTCCAGGACGAATACTGCCGGGGTGGGAACTGCGGTGGAAAGGGCTGCTGATGCCGCAGTCTCTGCTTGTGCTGTAGCTGTTTCTGTCACTGTCTTACTTTCCACTCTGGGGATCCTGGGAATGTTCCTGCGGGGCCGCTGCGATCAATTGCTGAAGGGAGTCATAGAGGGCGTCTTTGTCGACGGCCCGGCGGGTCCGGAAGCCGGTGTCGAGTTCGTGCGCTCCGAGGTCCCAGGTGAGGACCAGGAGGCCGTCCTTTTCCACGAACTTGCCGGCCATTCCGCTCTCCTGCCGGATGGCGGTGAGGCTTCCCGCCGGGATGTAGAGCGCCGGGGCACCGGTTCTGTCGAAGAGGACGCCGTGCGGGTACACGCTGAGCACAGCATTGGTCCGGATGCCAAGCCTGTGCACCGCGATCCGGTCCAGCCAGTCTCCAGCGGTGGTGGACGCAACGTACTGGCCGTCGGCCCCGGCGAGCGGCACGCCCGGCGCCTCTGGCACGTCGGGCAACCGGCCGACGTCGGCCTGCCGCCTGAGTCGGTTACGCCAGCCTGCCCAGATCATCAGCAGGACGACGGCGATGAGCACCGTTGTGATGAGGCCGGTGAGTAGTTTGGTGTCCATCAGGAGGCGCCTGCCGCGGACGCCGCCGATTCGCGGTACGGCGTGTTGAGCTTGCCGTCCAGGACGGTGGGGTGGCCCTTGTAGAAGGTGGCCACTACCTTGCCCGGCAGCTCCAGGCCGGCGAACGGGGAGTTGCGTCCCATGGTTGCCATCTTGGCTGGGTCAACGGTCCAACGGGCAGCCGGGTCCACCAAAACAATGTTGGCGGGTTCGCCGACGTCCAATGGGCGGCCCTGGTCCGTCATCCGGCCGATCTGCGCCGCTGCGGTGGAGGTCACGCGGGCGAAATCGGCCCAGGTCATGAGGCCGGTTTCGATCATGGTGTGCTGGACCACGGACAGGGCGGTTTCCAGCCCGGTCATGCCCATCGCGGCCTGCGCCCACTCGCATTCCTTGTGCTCGCTCGGGTGCGGTGCGTGGTCGGTGCCCACCACGTCAATGGTGCCGTCCGCCAGGCCGGCGCGCAGTGCCTGGACATCAGCATCCGTCCGCAGCGGCGGGTTGACCTTGTACACAGGGTTGTAGCTGCGGACCAGGTCGTCGGTGAGCAGGAGGTGGTGCGGGGTGACTTCGGCGGTGACGTTGATTCCGCGTTCCTTGGCCCAGCGGATGATCTCCACGGAGCCGGCGGTGGAGACGTGGCAGACGTGCAGACGGGAGTCCACGTGCTGCGCCAGCAGGACGTCACGGGCGATGATGCTCTCCTCGGCCACCGCCGGCCAGCCGGTGAGCCCCAGGACGGCGGAGACGGCGCCCTCGTTCATCTGGGCTCCGGCGGTAAGGCGGGGTTCCTGCGCGTGCTGGGCCACCACGCCGTCGAACGCTTTGACATACTCAAGGGCGCGGCGCATCAGCACGGGGTCGTGGACGCAGATGCCGTCGTCGGAGAACATGCGGACCTGGGCGCGGGAATCTGCCATGGCGCCGAGTTCGGCCAGCTGCTCGCCGGCCAGGCCGACGGTCACGGCGCCGACGGGACGGACGTCCACCCAGCCGGCTGCGCGGCCCAGGCTGTGGACCTGTTCCACCACACCGGCGGTATCTGCCACCGGGTTGCTGTTGGCCATGGCATGGACCGCTGTGAAGCCGCCCAGGGCGGCGGCGCGGGTGCCGGTCTCTACGGTTTCGGCATCTTCGCGGCCGGGTTCGCGCAGGTGTGTGTGCACGTCCACCATGCCGGGCAGTGCCACCAGGCCGGCGGCTTCGATGACGGTGGCACCGTCCGCGTCCTTGTGGGTGCCAGCGGCTGCGCCCCGGGCGGCGATGACGCCGTCACTGATGAGCAGGTCCTCGGCCCCGGCGCCCAGGATCGATGCACCGCGGATCAGGTAAGTTCCGTTGTTCTCTGCCATCAGTTGCTCTCCTTGGTGGAATGGGCGGCGTTTGAACGCGCTGCATTGGTGTGGGCTGCGCCAGCTGAGACGGCTGGTTCGCGGGTATCCCCGGAGAGCAGCAGATAGAGGGTGGCCATCCGGACCGAGACGCCGTTGCGCACCTGTGCAAGCACAGTGGAACGGGGCGAGTCGGCGGCAGCGGAAGAAATCTCCAGGCCACGGTTCATGGGTCCGGGATGCATGATGATGGTGTCCTTCAGTCCCAGGCTGTCCAGGGCCCGGAGCCGGTTGTCGTCAAAGCCCCAGCGGCGCGAGTATTCGCGGGTGGAGGGGAAGAACGAGGCATTCATCCGCTCGCCCTGCACACGCAGCATCATCACGGCGTCCACACCCTGCGCCAGGGTGTCATCCATGTTGTAGCTGACCTTGCACGGCCAGTGTTCGACGCCGATGGGCAGCAGGGTGGGTGGTGCCACGAGGGTGACGTCGGCGCCGAGGGTGCGGAGCAGCCAAACGTTGGAGCGGGCCACGCGGGAGTGCAGGACATCCCCGGCGATGGCTACCCGCATGCCTTTGAGGTCTGCCCCGATGGACGAGGAGCCCGCCAGTTTTGACCAGTGCCGGCGCATGGTGAAGGCGTCCAGGAGGGCCTGCGTGGGGTGTTCGTGGGTGCCGTCGCCGGCATTGATGACGGCGGCATCAATCCAGTCGGTCGCGGCGAGACGATGCGGCGCGCCCGAGGCCCAGTGCCGGATCACGACGGCGTCCGCACCCATGGCTGCCAGCGTCTGGGCTGTGTCCTTGAGTGATTCGCCCTTGGAGACTGAGGAGCCCTTCGCGGCGAAGTTGATGACGTCGGCGGACAGCCTCTTGGCGGCCGCTTCGAAAGAGATCCGCGTGCGGGTTGAGTCTTCGAAGAAGAGGTTCACCACGGTGCGGCCGCGGAGGGCCGGGAGCTTTTTTACTTCGCGGTCCCCGACGGCAGCCATTTCTTCTGCGGTGTCGAGGATACGGATGGCGTTGGCCAGGCTGAGGTCTTCAGTGGAGAGGAGGTGTTTCACGCGCCACCCTCGATAACCACTTCGTTGACTACGGAGCCGTCGGCGGCGGTGTCGGTTTCCTCAAGGCGGACCCGGACCTTCTCGGCGGACGACGTGGGCAGGTTCTTGCCCACGTGGTCCGCCCTGATGGGCAGCTCACGGTGCCCGCGGTCAATCAGGACAGCGAGCCGGACGATCCGGGGACGGCCGAGGTCGATGATGGCGTCAAGGGCGGCACGGATGGTGCGGCCGGAGTACAGGACATCATCGATGAGCACCACAACCTTGTTATCGATTCCGGTCCGCGGGAGCTGGGTGGGGTACGGCGGCCTGGTGGGCTGGTGGGAGAGGTCATCGCGGAACATGGTGACGTCCAGCTGCCCGACAATGGCGGTGGCGTCCACGGTGGGATCGGCGGCGGCAATCTTGTGTGCAAGGCGGACGGCCAGCGGGTAACCGCGGCGCGGGATGCCCAGCAGGACCAGGTCCTTGGACCCTTTGTTGGCCTCAAGGATCTCATGGGCGATTCGAGTGAGTGCACGGTCAATGTCCGCCTGGTTGAGGACAACCCTGGCTGGAACCGGTGCGTTTGTGACAGAAGTCAAACTCTCGTCTCCCCTTTCCCCGCCTCACGGGACGGAATTAAAAAAGGATCATTTGCGCTTCAAAATTACCACATCGGCAGGGGCATCATAGGCTTCCAATATGTCCATGCACCCTCATCAGCCGGGTTCCGGCCAGGCCGGCGGGCCGGCCGGTCCACGGGATCCCTTCCCCAGTCAGGCCAACCCCAGTTGGATGGGCCGGGTGGAACCGGAATACTACCGCCCGGCGCCCGGCGCCAACGCAGCTCCCCTGCCGCCCCTGGGGCCTCCGCCGGCAGGTCTGGCGGGCAGGCGGTCCACCGGCCTCCTGGCACTGACTGTGGGGGGCGCCGCCCTCGTCTTTCTCAGCCTGTTCCTGGTGGTGCCCTTCCTTCTCGCCAACACCACCGTGGGCGGATTCATGGTGGGGCTTGTGCTGTCACTGATTCCGCTGTCCGCAGTGCTCCTGGCTGTCTACCTGATCGACCGGTGGGAACCTGAACCCAAGCGGCTCCTGCTCTTCGCGTTTACCTGGTGCGCGGCCGGGCCATCGCCGAATCCGCCAACCCCGGAACGGACCTGGCCCAGGTCTTCCTGCTCCGTGGGGTGATGTCCCCGTTCGCGCATGCCATCTTCACCGGAACCACCGGGCTCATCATGGGTTTCGCCGCCCGCCGCTGGCACTCCGGAGCCTCCGTGCTGGCCTTTGTCATCGGACTGATCCCGGCCATGCTGCTGCACAACCGGTGGAACAGCATGGGCGCGGGGTTCCTGGCGGAGTACATCCTGATCCAGGTGCCCATCTTTGTGCTGGCCGTTGTGGGGATCATCCTGCTCCGTGTGGCCGAGAACCGGCTGACGCGCCAACGGCTGATGGAATATTCAGCGGCCGGATGGTTCAGCCCCGCCGAGGTGGAACTGTTGGCCACACCACGCGGCAGGCGTACCGCGCTGCAGTGGGCCGCCGGCTACAACCGCCGTCCACAGATGAAGGCCTTCCTGCACTCCACCACCCGGCTCGCCTTCACCAGACAGCGTATCCTCAGTGGCCGCGATGTCCGGCTTCACCAGCTGGAGGAACAGCAGCAGCTGCAACGGATTCTGGCCCTGCGCGGCGCCGTCGCCGGCTGACCCTGGCGCAACGCGGTTAGGCCGGCCATGTCCCCTGGTGTGCCTTCGACAGTGCGGTCATGGACAGTGCCTCATCGAGGACTTTGCCGAAGTTCGCTGCATCGTGGGCGAACCGGCCCAGGAAAAGTCCGGAGACGCCGTCGAGCGCGGGCAGCAGCCCTGGCTTGGCCGACCCGCCATAGATGACCGGCAGCGCCCCCAATGCGCTGCCTGCCTCGTGCGAATGGGCAGCCAGCAGCGTTCGGAGTGAACGCACGACGGCGGCGACATAGCCTGCGCCGGCGGGCTCGGCTTCGCCAATGGCCCAGACCGGTTCGTAGGCAATCACCAGACGGGTCGCCAGGGCCCAGTCACCGCCGACGGCGTCGCTGATCTGCTGATGGACAAACGCAGCCGCCTGATCGGCTCCGTTCCCGGTTGTTCCATGGCGTGTGTCCTCACCCACGCACAGCAGCGGGGTGATGCCGGCGTCGTCGGCTGCCCTGACCTTCCGGGCGATCATGGCGCTGTCCTCGCCGAAATGCCGCCGCCGTTCGGCGTGGCCGATCTCCACGATGGCTACCCCCAGCTCCGCCAGTTGTGACGGCGACACCTCACCCGTCCACGGCCCGTCCGCCCAGCCGCAGTTCTGGGCGCCCAGCAGCAGCGGTGATCCTGCGAGGACGCTGCCGGCGGCCGGAATCACCGGGAACGATGGGATCACAAACGGGACTACCCGCCCGGCCGCAAGGGCCGGACGGGAGTCCACTTCGTGCAGTATGCGGTCCAACCAGTCCAGGCAGTCCCGGTAGCCCATATACATTTTGGTGCTGACGCCGACGTAGCGGATCTCCGGGATGCCGCCTTGGTCGGCGCTGCTGCGTTCAGACATGGTGTCCGGTCACTTGTTGTCGAGCAGATCGTCCGCCTTGTTGCGGAACCTCTTCGTGGCGTACATCATGATGGCCGCCACGAACGGAAGCACACCCAGGGCGTACACGCCCATGGTGCCGGTGTCCGACGCGGTGGCCTGGTTGACCGTGGTCCGCAGGATGGGGGCCACGAAGCCGCCCAGGTTGCCCAGCGAGTTGATCAGGCCGATGCCCGCTGCGGCCGCAGTTCCGGTGAGGAACGCCGTCGGGTACGACCAGGCGATGGGACCGATCGAGAGGAAACTGCACACCGCGAGGGTGATGAAGATGATGCCCAGCACCGGGAGGTGGTTGGAGCCCGCCCACGCCGAGCCGAAGATGCACAGGCCGGTGGAGATAAAGAGGCCTGTGCCCCAAACGCGGCGGCGGACGATGGTGTTGGCCGCTTTGCCGATAAAGTAGCACGCGAAGATGCCGAAGAACCATGGGATGGCCGCCAGCAGGCCCACTTCGATGCCCACCTTCTGCCCGGTGAGCTGCGCCACCTGCTGCGGCAGGTAGAACGTCACGCCGTACACGGCGATCTGGAGGCAGAAGTAGATGGCGGTGAAGTACCAGACCTTGCGGTTCTTCATGGCGGCGAGGACACCGCGGGGGCCGTCCTTTTCCTTGACGCTGTCTTCCAGGGCCATAACGTCCTGGAGCGCCTTCTTCTCGTCCTTGTCCAGGAATTTCGCGTCCTGCGGGGAGTTGATGAGGAAGAAGTAGGCGGCAACACCGGCGAGTACCGCCAGCATGCCTTCGATGAAGAACATAGCCTGCCAGCCGGCAACGCCGGGAACCTGGTCGCCGATGTTGATGAGCCACCCGGACAGCGGGGCGCCCATCATCTGGGAGAACGGCTGTGCCAGGTAGAAGATGGCGAACATCTTGACGCGGACCTTGTTGGGGAACCAGGCGGCCAGGAACATGATGACGCCCGGGAACAGGCCGGCCTCGGTCACGCCGAGCAGGAAACGCAGGATGATGAAGGACGTTTCGCCCTGGACGAAAGCGAAGCAGGCGGAGACGATGCCCCACGTGATGGCGATGCGGGCCAGCCACATCTTGGCGCCGAACTTGGTCAGCAGCAGGTTCGAGGGGATCTCGAACAGTGCGTAGCCGATGAAGAAGATACCCGCACCGAGGGCATATGCGCCGGCGGTGATGCCCCTGTCCACTTCCAGCGCTGCCTCGGCGAAGCCCACGTTGGTGCGGTCCAGGAATGCCACGACGTACAGGATGACGAGCATCGGCATCAGCCGGAAGGATGCTTTGGAGATCGCCAATTTGAGGACTGGCGAATCCAGTAACTCCTTGGTGGCGTTTGTTCCAGTGGTGACAGTCATTCAAACTCCTCGTTGAGTAAGCAGGTGAGCAAATCAGGGGAAGGTGGAGCGATTAGAGCGGGAATGCGATGAGCATTGCGCCGACCAGGCAGGCGAACACGCCCACAGCCAGGTAGATTCGGCGTTCCTTGGTCCAGGGGCCCATGGTGGTCCTTCCTAGTGCATGTAGAGCCCGCCATCCACGTTCAGCGTCTGGCCGGAGATGTATCCGGCGTCCTCGCTGATGAGGAAGGCGATGGCTGCTGCGATATCGCGGGTGGAACCGACGCGGTTGACCACGAGGTCCTTGGTGAGTTCGTCCTTGCGTTCCTGGCTGAGGGTGCCGCCCATGATGTCCGTGTCGATGGGGCCGGGGGAAATCGCGTTGACCGTGATGTCGTACTCCCCCAGTTCGCGGGCGGTGGCACGGGTCAGGCCGATGACCCCTGCCTTCGCCGCGGAGTACGGCGTCTTGGAGAAAGTGCCGCCGCCACGCTGCGCGGAGACGGATGAGATGTTCACGATGCGTCCAATCCGGTTCTTCGCCATGGATTCGGCGACGCGGCGGGTGGCGTAATGGACTCCGTTGAGGTTGATGCTCATGACGCGGTCCCATTCCGCGGCGTCCAGTTCAAGGTACGGAACAGGTGAGCTGACACCGGCCACGTTGGCCAGTGCGACGACCTGCGGCAACTGTGCTTCGATCGAGTCGATGGCTGCACGGACTGAGGCTTCGTCGCCGATGTTGGCACCGACGCCGTGGGTTTTTACGCCGTATTGGGTGGCGATTTCCTTGGCGGTGGCCTGGGACTGGGCGTCATCCAGATCGATGATGCCGATGTTCCAGCCCTGGGCGGCAAGGTAGCCTGCCGTCGCGCGGCCGATACCGCGCTCGGAGACGGCCCCGGTGATGATGGCGGTGCGTTCGGTGGGAAAAGTCATGGAAATGCTCCCTAGTTGATGGGGGCCGGGCCGAGCTCGTCGATGAGCTTCTGCATGGCCACGTAGGCCCTGTTGCGGTAGGCGATGAGTTCCGGCGTGCGTTCGGCCGGGACGTTGAGGAAGCCCGCGCCGGACTTGGTGCCGAGTTTGCCTGCCTCCACCAGGTCACTCAGGATCTTGGGCGTGGCGAAGCGTTCCGGGAATTCGGTCTGCAGGGACTTGTAGCAGAAGTTGTAGACGTCCAGGCCGGCCATGTCTGCGATGGCAAAGGGACCGAAGAACGGCAGGCGGAAGCCGAAGGTGGTGCGGACCAGGGTGTCCACGTCCTCGGCGGTGGCGATTCCCTGCTCCACGAGCTGTGCGGCCTCGTGGAAGAGGGCGTACTGCAGGCGGTTCAGGACGAACCCGGTGACGTCCTTGACCACCGCGGTCTGCTTGTTGGCGGCATGGACCAGGTCACGGACGGCACCGATGGTGGCAGCCGAAGTGCCTGCATGCGGGATGATCTCCACGCCAGGGATAAAAGGGGACGGGTTCGAGAAGTGCACGCCCAGGAACCGCCCCGGGTGGGCGACCGGCCCGGACAGCTCCGCGATGGAGATCGTTGACGTGTTGGAGCCGATGATGGCATCGGCCCTGGCAGCGGCACTGATCCGTGCCAGCGTCTGGTGCTTGATGGCGATGACTTCGGGCACGGCTTCCTCGATGAAGTCGGCATCCGCCACAGCTTCCTCGATGTCCTTGGCCGCCCACAGATTCTGCTTCAGGATTTCCGTGGAACCGGCGGGGAACAGTCCGTCGGCCACGAACTGGTCCGATTCGGACAGCAGCCGCTCATAGTTGTTCTGCGCCACCTCGGCGGAGACATCGGCCAGGGCAACGCGGGCACCGCCCAGTGCCAGGACCTGGGCGATACCGCCGCCCATGTAGCCTGATCCGACGACGGCGATCTTGCGTGAGCTGTTGGAAGTTGTGGTCATGATCAGACTGCCTTCGTGTATTCGGGCTCATAGGAGCAGATGGCGTCAACCTTGCCGGCGGACGCGGAGTTTTCATCAAAGCGGTACTCGAGCCACTCGGCCACAAGCTTCTTGGCGAGCTCCAGGCCGATGACCCGCTGGCCAAGAGTGAGGACCTGGGCGTTGTTGCTGAGGACAGAGCGCTCCACGGAATAGCCGTCGTGAGCCGTCACCGCCCGGATTCCGGGGACCTTGTTGGCCGCGATGGCCACACCCAATCCCGTTCCACAGATCAGGAGTGCGCGGTCCGCTTCCCCATCCGCCACCTTTCGGGCGGCCTTGACCGCGACGTGCGGGTAAGCGGTGGCATCGTTGGCCCCAACACCGATGTCCAGTACCGAAGCGACACGGCTGTCTGCCGTGAGCAGCGTCTTCAGGGCGTCCTTGTATTCGACGCCGGCCTCATCGTTGCCGATGACGATGCGCCAACCTGCGTGGCTGTTCATGTCGTTGCTCCTTTTCCGGCCGCGGCGGCCAGTTCAGAATGTGCCAGCCCTGTGGAGCGGGACTCCGCAAGCCCGGTGTGGATGTATTCGGCAATCCGTTCGGCGATCAGTCCAAAGGAGACCGCGCCGGGGTCGGGGTGCCCCAGGCTTTTTTCGGCCAGCGGACGGGCGCGGCCCTTCAGCGGGCGCAGTTCCGCTGTTTTCGCGGCCGCCGCCCGGGCAGCGGAGGCGCCAACGGTGAGGGCCCCTGCCAGGGAGGTGCCGCCGTCGAACTCCCGGAGGAAGGCATCCCTGAACGGCAGGAGCGCGTCCACCATGGTCTTGTCGCCCGGCTCGGCCTTGCCGAGCTCCGTAATGGCGCCCACAAACGCGGTCACGGTGGCGGCCGCGTCGTCGTCGCCGTAGGTTTCCCGGTTGCCCAGTGCCAGTCCGGATGCGAAGACCGCAGATCCCCACAGTGCGCCTGAGGTTCCGCCGGCCCGTTCGCTCCAGGCTTCCCCGGCCGCTTCAAGTACCCGCCCCGCCGACGCGCCGGCCGCTGCGGCCTGCGCGGCGGCGTCGACTGCCGCCTCCACGCCCCTGCGCATGCCGATGCCGTGGTCGCCGTCGCCAGCTATGGCGTCCAGGTTGCCCAGTTCCTCTTCGTGTTCGACGACGACGTCCCGAACCTGCGCGAGGACGGCGGCCGACTTACGGCCCAGGTCAGCTGCTGACGCCGTCGTTTCCTCCGACGAACTGGCCACGGCGGCCTCCGGTCCGGTTATCTCGCGGCGGGCACGCGTTGCCAGGTTGCCCTTGCGGTAGGCCGGCGAGTCTGCGGGGGCGGCCCAGTAGTGTTCGAGTTCCTCATCCAGGCAAAGCAGGGTGAGGGAAAGACCGGACATGTCCAGGCTCGTGACCAACTCGCCGCACTCCGGTTCAACCACGGTCAGCCCGGCGTTGACGAGGAGTTTCTCGATCTTGCCGAACAGGAGGAAAAGTTCGTCGTACTTGACGGTACCGAGGCCGTTGACGATGGCCACCACGCGGCTCCCCCGGTAACCCGGGGTGTCCGCGAGGAGCCGGGAGACCAGCAGTTCGGCGAGTTCCGAGGCGGTGGGCATCGGGTGTTCCGAGATGCCCGGTTCCCCGTGGATGCCCAGGCCCAGGGACATCTGGCCGGCTGGCACGTGGAAGAGCGGTTCGCCGGCGCCCGGCAGGGTGCAGCCGTCGAACGCCACGCCCAGGGAGCGTGTGCGGTCATTGGCCTTGAGGGCGAGCCGTTCCACCTCGTCCAGGCTCAGGCCTGCCTCGGCCGCGGCACCGGCGATCTTGAACACTGTGAGGTCGCCGGCGATCCCGCGGCGCTTCCCGAGCTGGTCCGCCGGTGCACTGGCGATGTCGTCGGTGACCACCACGGTGCGGGTTTCGATGCCCTCGGCGTTCAAGCGCAGCTGCGCCTGGCCGAAGTGAAGGACGTCGCCCGCGTAGTTTCCATAGCTCAGCAGCACTCCCCCGCCGGCGTTTGCCTCTTTGGCCACGCGGTAGATCTGCCCGGCGGCCGGTGAAGCGAACATGTTTCCGCAGGCGGAGGCGGTTGCCAGCCCCGGCCCTACCAGCCCGGCGAAGGCCGGGTAGTGTCCGGAGCCACCGCCGACGACGAGTGCGACCTGGCCGGCGGGCACCTCAGTCGAGCGGACTACACCGCCGTTAACGCGGGCAACGTAGCCGCGGTTGGCAGCGACAAAGCCGTCCAGGGCCTCATCTGCAAAATCAGCGGGATTGTCGAAGATCCGGGTCATGGCTGTACCTACACTCCTGCGAGTTCCGCGGCGGGCTGTTGCCGCCCCTGGGACACCTGGCTCTGGCCCAGGGCGTAGCCGTCCTTCTTTGGCAGGACATGCCGGCGGAGGTATTCCTGGTTGCGGGCCGTGACGCTGAGGCCGTCTCCACCGTAGTGCTCGGCACAGATGATGCCTTGGTAGCCGGCGGCGAGTGCAACCTTGAAGGCTTCGCGGTAGTTGATGAGGCCGCTCTCCATCGGGGCGGGCATGGTGATGTAGCTGTCGCGGGCCACATCCTCATCCCGGATGTAGTTCTTCATGTGCCAGTAGTTGGAGTACGGCACGGTCTTGGCTACCATTTCGCGCCAGTCCTCGATGGGCCGGTGCAGCCGGATCAGGTTGCCGAGGTCCGGGTTGAGCCCAACATTGGCCAGGCCGATGTCCTGCACCAGCTGTACGGAGGAGTCCGCCGTGCCGAGGTAGGTGTCCTCGTACATCTCCAGGGACAGCAGGACGCCGGCGTCTGCTGCGTGCTTGCCCAGTTCACGGATGCGGGAGACTGCTTTGCCCCACACTTCCTTGTCCCCCATCGGGTCCTTATGGCCCTCAACGGTCCAGAACCACAGCTGCTTCTGCTGCTCCGGGGTAAGGGCCTGGTGCAGTCCGAAGGAGACCACTTCGCAGCCGAGTTCGGCGGCGGCGTCGATGGTCCGGTGGCTGTACGCGAGGTTGTCTGCCCATTCTGTCCCGTGGATCACGCTGCGGCGGATGGCGGAAATGACCGGGATCCCGATGCCCACGTTCTCGGCGGTCTGCTTGAACTCGGCGAGCCGCTCCTTGCTCAGATCGCCGGGACGGACCCAGCTGTCCGTCAGGTCGGCGTTGCCAAACCCGGCTTCCTTGACCTCAGTCAGGACTTCCGCCCAGCTGGCCGCGTCGGCGTCGTTGATCTGCGTGCCCTTGGCGTCTGTTCCCGGAAACTGCAGCAGTGCTGCGGTGATGGGCCAATTCTCAGCTGTGTAAGCCACGATGCTTCACTCCTTCATAATCCTCTTTCCTATAGGATCTACTATCAAAAAGAAGTTGTCAAGATCACATCCCCCTGCCGCTACCTACATTGGGCCGGATTAGCCTTCCGGGGCGTCGGCAATGGCCCGGGAACGAACCCTGCGGATATGGTCCGCCATGGCTGCCGCCGCCTTGTCCGGGTTCCCGGTGGTAACGGCGTCCAGGACTGCCTGGTGTTCCGCGATGGCGTGCTCGGCATCCGTAATGCCCACGCCGCCGAAAAGCCGGAACCGTTGGACCTGTCCCCCGAGGGCCGAGTATGCGGCCTCCATAAACTGGTTTCCGGTCTGCTGTGCAATCAGCTGGTGGAACCGCTCGTCCGCTTCGAGGTAGTCCTTGAACTCGGCAAACGAAGGCCCCCGCGGTGCGGACTTCAAGTCCTCGACGGCCTGCTCGAGCTCGGCGAGGCCACGCTGGTTGATGCGTTCACAGGCCAGCCGGGCGTTGACAGGCTCGATTGCCAGCCGGGCCTCCATCAGCTCTGCAAAATCCTCCCGGGTGAAAACGGGAGCCACGCGGTAGCCTTTCAGCGCCACCCTCCGCACCATCCCGGTGTGCTCAAGCCGCGCCAGGGCCTCGCGGACCGGGGTGGGCGAAACGTCCAACTCACGGGCCGTCCCGTCAATGCTGACCACGGCACCGGGCGTCAGCCGGCCATCCATAAGGGAGGCCAGGAGCTCCGCATAAACGTGGTCCGCCAGCACCTCGCGGCTCACCGCCCGGCCAGTCCTGCGGGGGCCGGTCTGGTCATCTGGCCTGCTGCCGGCGCGGGGGCCTTTGGACGCTTTCTGCATATTCAGATCCTATAGGAAGCGTCGGCCATCGATCGCTTCCGGGACGCCAAGAGCCCCGGCCAGGCGGACCTGGTCGGGGCTCTTTATGACGCTGTGCACGGACTCGTGGCCCGGGCCGAAGCAGCTCAGGCGAGCAGGGAGGGCTTCAGCTGCTGCAACCGGCCGAGGAGGCCGTTAATGAACGACGGCGATTCATCCGTTGAGAGCGTCTTGGACAACGCCACTGCCTCACTGACGGCGACGCCGTCGGGAACGTCATCGTTGTACAACAGTTCCCAGGTGCCGATCCGCAGGATAATGCGGTCCACCGAAGGCATACGTTCCAACGTCCAACCCTGGGAATAGGTCTCGAGGAATTCGTCGATGGCGGTCTGCTGTGAGACGACGCCCTCCACGATTTCCAGGGTGTACGGGTTCACGATCTGGTCAGTCAGTTCGCGCCGGGACCTGAGTACATCAAAAGCGGAAACCGAGCGCTGCTCAGCTTCGAAGAGAACGTCCAGCGCCCTGTTACGGGCCTTACCGCGTGCGCTCACTACTCGCTGACCCGGCCAAGGTAGCTGCCGTCGCGAGTATCGACCTTGACCTTGGTGTTGTTCTCGACGAACAGCGGAACCTGGATCTCGTAGCCCGTTTCCAGCGTTGCGGGCTTGGTGCCGGCGGACGAGCGGTCGCCCTGCAGGCCAGGCTCGGTGTACGTGATTTCCAGGACAACGCTGGGCGGAAGCTCAATGTACAGCGGGTTGCCTTCGTGGATGGCGATGTTCACCATCTGGTTCTCCAGCATGAAGTTCGTGGCGTCGCCAACAGTGGCGCCGGAGACCGTGAGCTGGTCGAAGTCCGAGGTGTCCATAAACACGAAGTCGGCGCCGTCCTGGTACAGGTACTGGTAGTCGCGGCGGTCAACCGTGGCGGTCTCGATCTTAAGGCCGGCGTTGAACGTCTTGTCTACAACTTTGCCGGACATCACGTTCCGCATCTTGGTCCGCACAAACGCGCCACCTTTGCCGGGCTTGACGTGCTGGAATTCGATGATGTTCCAGAGCTGGCCCTCGAGCTTAAGGACCGTTCCGTTCTTGATGTCGTTAGTGGTTGCCACTGGTATCCTCTGGTTTCTATCTGTCTGGTCAGTTGTCAGACGTTCTATGCCGGCCAGGCATGCCGAACGGCCCGCCAGCGCGTGTTTATCAAAAATCCAAGAACCATTCTACCGGTAAAACCAGGGCGGCTCGTGTCCGGTCTTTCCCGGCCACCTGCCCCCGGAACGTGACAGGTCTCTCAGCAGGCAAGATCCAGCACATCGCGCGCCCGCTGAAGCGCCACGGTGGACGAGTAAATCTGTGCCGCATCAGCCGATTGCGCGACCCGAAGATCCAGTGCACGGGAAAAGGCTTCCACCGCTGCGGACGTGTGTCCGGCGGCGTACTGGGTCTTGCCCAGATGTTGCAGGACCGCGGCTTCACGGTCAGTTCCGTGGAACTCCGCGAGCAGCTGGCGGAACAGGTCAAGGGCGCGGTCCGTGCGGTGAGTGACGCGCAGCACCTCGGCTTCGAACGTGCGAAGGCGGAAGGACTCTGGGTCTTTGAAGCGGGCCTCCGCAAGCAGCTCGGCCGCCTCCGCCGCATGTCCCTCCACGATCAGGACGAAGATCTGGTCCGACGGGTCCGTGGATGCCGCCAGGGCCTCGCGGCAGGCATCCTCGTTGACGATCTCCGGCAGCAGGGACTCCGGGCTGATCCTGATTCCGGGGAAGCCAGCCTCGGGCCAGTCGCTGGTGCCCTCCACGTTGCCCTGCATCAGGACGCGATTTCCTGGTAGGCCGCGAAGAGCAGGGATGTGTCCGGGACATCCAGGATGCCCGGCTTGGCGATCCCGTCCAGAACCACAAAGCGCAGGAGGTCCCCGCGTGATTTCTTGTCCCGCCGCATGCCGTCCAGCAGTCCCTGCCAGCGGTCGCGGCGGTACGTGACGGGGAGGCCCAGGGTTTCCAGGATGCTGCGGTGGCGATCGGCGTCGGCGTCGCTGAGCCGGCCGACGCTGCGGGCAAGTTCAGCGGCGAACATCATGCCCACCGATACTGCCGCGCCGTGGCGCCAGGAGTACCGCTCCACGAGTTCAATGGCGTGGGCCAGCGTGTGGCCGTAGTTCAGGATTTCGCGCAGCCCGGATTCCTTGAGGTCTTCCGAGACGACTTTGGCCTTGACCGCAATGGCGCGTTCAATGAGTTCCCGCAGGGCGTCCGAGCCGGGGTCGGTGGCCGCCGCGGGGTCCTTTTCGATCAGGTCAAGGATGGTCGGATCTGCGATGAAGCCGCATTTAATGACTTCAGCCATACCGGAAATGATTTCGTTCCTGGGCAACGTGTTCAGCGTGTCCAGGTCCACCAGCACGCCGGCCGGCGGGTGGAAGGAGCCCACGAGGTTCTTGCCCTCTGCGGTGTTGATGCCGGTCTTGCCACCCACGGAAGCATCCACCATGCCCAGCAGGCTGGTGGGCATGTGGATGACCTTGACGCCGCGGAGCCAGGTAGCCGCCACAAAACCCGCCAGGTCGGTGACCGCCCCACCGCCCACTGCCACGATGGCGTCGGAGCGCGTGAAGTCGTTTTGGCCCAGGACCTGCCAACAGAAAGCAGCAACCTGGACGTGCTTGCCCTCCTCGGCGTCCGGGATTTCCGCCGTCAGCGAGGTGAAACCAGCTGCAGCGAGTTCGTCGCGGACAGTGTCACCCGTGAGCCGCAGAGCACGGGGATGGATGACCAGCACACGCCGGACCCGCTCCCCCAGCAACGCCGGAAGGTTCCCCAGCAGACCGCGGCCAACTACGACGTCGTAATTCTGCCCGGCGGATTCGCCGGTGACCTTGATGACTGTTGAATCAACGCTCAATTTTCAACTTCCTGTTTGGCGGCCGCGTAGTCACGCAGCGCAACTTCGAGCCGGTGTCCCAGCTCGCTGACCGAGCCATGGCGGACATCCACCACGAGGTCGGCCAGCCGTTCGTAAACGGGTTTCCTGGTAAGAAAGAGTGCGGACCATCGGGCCATGGCATCGCCGGCGAGCAGCGGCCGGCCCGAGTTCCGGGCAATGCGGACGGCCACAGTTTCCTCATCACATTCGAGGTACACCACTGTGCAGCGCCCCAGGAGCTGCTGCGTGCCGGAATCCAGCACTGCACCGCCACCCAGCGAAATCACGCTGGCTGAGCCTTCTGCATGTTCCACAGCGCTGGCCACGGTCCGGGCCTCAATCTCCCGGAACGCGTGCTCGCCGCGGCCTGCAAAAATGGAGGCGATACTGCCATGGGCGTCCACGATCAGATTGTCAGTATCGACAAACGGCACGTCCAGCAGCTTGGCCAGCTCGTGGCCGATCGCGGACTTTCCCACCGCCATGGGTCCGATGAGGACAATGGGCCGGTTGCCAGGCACACCGGCCTTACGGCTCCCGGGCACTAGTGGCCGATCGAGTCCAGGGATGCCGGAATGTTGTCCAGGTAACCCTTGATGTTGCGGGCGGTCTCCGCCACGGAGTCACCGCCAAACTTTTCGGTTACGGCTTCGGCCAGCACCAGCGCCACCATCGCCTCAGCTACAACACCGGCGGCTGGCACGGCACAGACGTCCGAGCGCTGGTGGTGCGCCTTTGCAGGCTCGCCCGTGCTGACGTCGACCGTGCGGAGGGCGCGGGGCACCGTGGCGATGGGCTTCATTGCTGCACGCACGCGCAGGACGTCGCCGATGCTCATGCCACCTTCAATGCCACCTGCCCGGTTGCTGGTACGGATGATCTTGCCGTCCGCGTCCTTGACGATTTCGTCGTGGGCTGCGGAACCGCGGCGCGCAGCTGTCAGGAAGCCGTCGCCGACTTCCACGCCCTTGATGGCCTGGATGCCCATCAGGGCGGCGGCGAGCCGGGAGTCGAGCCTCCGGTCCCAGTGAACGTAGCTGCCCAGTCCCGGCGGCAGCCCATACGCGAGGACTTCCACTACGCCGCCCAGGGTTTCGCCTTCTTTGTGTGCGGCGTCAACCTCGGCCACCATGGCGTTGGACGTCTCGCGGTCAAAGCAGCGCAAGGGATCAGCGTCGAGTGCGATCACGTTCGCGGGAACGGGCAGCGGGCGGCCCTCGGGCACCGTCACGCTGGCGATCGAGACTGTATGACTGACCAGTTCGATGCCGAGCGCCTTAAGGAACTGGGACGCGACCGTGCCCATGGCAACACGGGTGGCGGTCTCCCGGGCGCTGGCGCGCTCCAGGACTGGTCGGGCTTCGGAGAACCCGTACTTCTGCATGCCCGTGAAATCTGCGTGTCCCGGACGGGGCCGGGTCAGGGGCGCGTTGCGGGCCTGGTCCGCCAGGATTTCCGGATCCACCGGATCGGCAGCCATGATCTGCTCCCACTTGGGCCATTCGGTGTTGGCTACCTGGACGGCCACCGGACCGCCCTGGGTCAGGCCATGGCGGACGCCGCCGAGAATGGTGACGACGTCCTGCTCGAACTTCATTCGTGCGCCCCGGCCATAGCCAAGGCGGCGGCGAGCCAGTGAGTCGGCAATCTGCCCGCTGGTGATTTCAACACCGGCGGGGACGCCTTCAATAATTCCCATCAGGGCCGGACCATGGGATTCACCGGCAGTCAACCAACGCAACATAATTTCCATCCTGCCACGTATGGCGGTCAGAACGCCCGTCGGGGAAGGCCGACTGCGTCACACATCACATCTATGACAGCTGCATTCACGTCATCGCCGCGGCCGGTGAACAAGCGTACCTGTTCCACCGCCTGGTACATCAACATCTCGAGTCCGGGCACCACCGCACCCCCGCCGGACTGCCACGCCGACGCAATCTGGCTGGGCCACGGATCATAGGCCACGTCCAGGAGAACCCCGGGTGTTCCGGTTCCCAAGGCGGCGATTTCCGCCGCCAGCCCGTCCGCTGCGCGCGGCGGGAGCGTGGAAATTACGACGTCGGCACTTGCGGTCGGAACGGCGGCTTCGGTCAGCGGCCGGACGACGATGGAAAGACCCACTCCGGCCGCGGCGGCGCGCGCTTCCCCTGCCCGGGAGATATCCCGGACGAACACCTGCGCGTGCTGCGTGCCCAGGTCCTTGAGCGCGGCCACTGCGGCTGCGGCGGTACCGCCTCCGCCCAGGACCACGGCAGCGGGGCTGGCTGCCACCCCGGCGTTAAGGACAGCGTTGACGATGCCGGCCACGTCGGTGTTGTAGCCGATGCGCCTGACGGAGCCGAGGTTTTCCTCGAAGGCGACGGTGTTGACCACGCCCAGTGTCCTTGCCACGCCGCGGACTTCGTCCACTTCGGCAAACATGCCTGATTTCAGGGGCATGGTCACGGACAGTCCACGCCAGCCCTGCTGCGTCCTGATCTGTTCCATAAACGCCGGCAGCGACTGCTCGGTCAGGTCCAGGGCCGTGTAGCCGATGTCCATCCCGAGTTTGCCGTAGGCCGCAAGGTGCAGGGCCGGGGACTTGGAGTGGCTGATCGGATGGCCCAGGACGGCGGCCCGGAGACTCATGCGCAGCGGCCCACGTTGGCCTGGCACCAGGTGTTGTACTGGTTGACGTAGATGTTGTGTTCGTCGAGCGTCTTGGAGAACTTGGTCTCCTTCGTGTCCAGGTTGATGGTTACCCAGTACAGGTAGTCGTTCGTTTTGGGCTTCGCCGCCGCATCGATGGCGGTCCTGCCCGGGGAGCCGATGGGCCCCGGCGGCAGGCCCGGGTTGGCGTATGTGTTGTACACGTTGGATTTGTCCCGGCGTTCTTCATCGGTGAAGTTGAAGCTCTTAGTGCCGAGCCCGTACGTCACAGCAGAATCCACCTGCAAAAATCCGGAGGTCTGGTCATTCGGCTTGAGGCGGTTGTAGATGGCCCCGGCAACGTCGCCGTACTCAGCCTGTCCGCCTTCGGCCTGGACAATGCTCGCCACGATCACAGCTTCATACTGCTTCGCCGGATCAGTGATGCCCTGTGCCACAAGTTCGTCCGTGGTTACTTTCACCAGCGACTGGAGGATTTCCTTGGCCGGTGTGCCAAGCGGGAAGCGGTACTCCCCCGGGGCGAGGAAACCCTCAAGGTTTTTGGCGTTGGCTGGGAGCCCAAACTGTGCGGGAGCGTTGCTGAGCTCCTTCAGTTGCTGCAGCGACACACCGGAGCCCTCGGAGATGGCCTGAAGCGACTCCCCGACCCTGAGACCGGCACTCAAGGCGAAGTAGATGACCTTGCTCTTGTCGGTGCCGAGCAGGAGGCTGACGGCGTCGGAGTTCTTCATTTCCATCTTGAATGTGTAGTCCCCCGGCGACAGGGTTCCGCCCGAGGAAGCAAATGCCTGCAGGAAAGTGTCAGCGTTGGCCACGACTTTTCCGCTTTCCAGTTTGGTGGCCACGGAGCGCGTACCTTCACCTGGCTGGACCGAAACTATGACTTCGCCTGTACCGGGGCCGGGGTAGTCGGCCGCCTTATCGTTTCCCAGCAGGGGCTTCAGGAACTGCGCGCCCACGGCGATCGCTGCCACGAAGACCACGAGAGTCAGGAACAGTGCCAGGAGGCGGCGCCGGCGCCGCACCTTCTTGGAGGGCTTTGCCACTACGGAACCCGCGGCTGCGCCGGCGAACAGGCCGGAGTCGGCATGATCATCATCTGGATAGTGGTCATCCACAAGGTGATCATCAAGGTGGCCTGCATCATGGTGTTGCCCGTCCGGATACTGGTGTCCGGCGTCATGGAGCGCTTCGCCAGGGTTGTGGTGCCCGGCGTCATGGAGCGCTTCGCCAGGGTTGTGGTGCCCGGCGTCGTGGGCTTCATGAAAGTGCTGGTCTTCAGGGTGGTATTCCTGATCCTGGGCGTCATCCGGATGGTGGTCTGCGATGGGTCCGGCGTCCTGGATGGAGGGCGGCACATCCGGAGCTGTGGGAATAATCGGCTGCAGCTCAGTCTCGGGCGCATGGACCGGTTCGGGTGCGTGGACCGGTTCGGGTGCGTGGACCGGGTCCGGCTGGGGCTCAGGAGCGGGTGCAGCTTCGGGACCGGGAGCCGTGGCAGGTCCAGGCGCATCCTGCCCCGTTTCGTAGGCCTGTTCGGGAACCACATCGCTGCTTCCCGTGTGCTTCTCCAGGGCGCGCAGCTCTTTTCGGGTCAGCGGCCTGGCGCCATCGTTGCTCGTGGCGCCTGAGGCGTCGTCATTATTGGACGGGCTCACTGTAGCCTTCCGTGTTCTGGGATCGGGTCGTGCCTTCAGGGGCCGCATGTTCGGGCTGAACCGCCGAACCTGCTCCGGATGGCCGAGTACGCGGCGGCGCAGTCACGCGGCTGCCAACGTCCGTTCCCCTGGCTTTCTGCATGTCGATGGCGTGCTGGAGGATGCCTGCCGCCGCGACCTGATCCACCACTTTACGGTGGTTCCGGCTGCTCAAGCCAGCTTCGTGCAGGTTACGGTGCGCCGTAACACTGCTCAGGCGCTCGTCCACCAGGTTGACGGAAACATCCATTTCGCGGGCAACGAACTCCGCAACCAGCAGTTCGGCGTAGACGGTGGCCATCCTGGCAGAGGCGTGTTCCTCGCCCTTCATGGTGCGTGGCAGCCCGACGAAGACCTGGACGGCGCCGAGCTCCGCAGCGAGCGACACGATGACACGCACGTCGGAATTCCTCTTGACGTTGCGGTCCAGGGTCTTGTGGGGGGTGGCGAGGATTTCGTCCCGGTCGCAGATGGCGACACCCACGCGCACGGTGCCGACGTCTACCCCCAGTTTAATGCCCTGCGGATAGACGGCGGCGCCAACGGATTCTGTCACAGCTTCCCTAGCGCCGGGAGATGGCGTCCACAACGGCGGCCAGCGCCGGTGCGATGTTGGCGGCGTCCGTGCCGCCACCCTGGGCAACGTCGTCCTTGCCGCCGCCGCCGCCGCCGAGGATTCCGGCCGCGATCCGGACCAGGGCACCGGCTTTCACCCCGGCTTCCCGGGCTGCTTCGTTGGTGGCCACAAGAATCATGGGCCGGTCATTGCTGACACCGGCCACTGCCACGGTGGATGCTCCCGAACCGAGGCGGTTGCGCAGGTCGAGGGCGAGGTTGCGGATGTCGTCTGCCCCGCCGATCTGGCCGGCGTCGTGTGCGATGACCTGGATGCCGGCCGCGTCCCGTGCTGTGCCCACGAGGTTTCCGGCCGCCGCGGCGATTTGTTCCTTCCGCAGGCGGTCGAGTTCCTTCTCCGTGGCCTTGAGCTTGTTCAGCGTGCTGGCGATCCTGTCGGCGAGCTGGCCGGAAGGTACTTTGAGCATCTCGGTCAGTTCAGTCACCAGGGCGCGCTCGGCGGCCAGATGGCGGAAAGCATCCATGCCCACGAAAGCCTCAACCCGGCGGTTGCCTGAACCGACTGACTGCTCGCCGAGCAACGACAGGCTGCCGATCAGGGACGTGTTTGCCACGTGCGTGCCGCCGCAGAGTTCCCGGGACCACGCGCCGTCGATCTCCACAACACGGACTTCGCTGCCGTAGTTTTCGCCGAAGAGCGCCATGGCGCCCAGCGCCTTGGCCTCTGCCAGGCCCATGACCTTGGTCTCCACGCGGAAGTTGTTGCGGATGGTGAGGTTGGAAACTTCCTCTATTTCCGAACGCGTGGCGGTGCTGAGGCCTTCGCCCCAGGCGAAGTCGAAGCGCAGGTAGCCGGCCTTGTTGTAGGAACCGCGCTGGGTTGCTTCGGGGCCGAGGATCTGGTGCAGGGCGGCGTGCACAATGTGCGTGCCGGTGTGGGCCTGCTCGGCCGCGTGGCGCCGCTCGCGGTCCACGGCTGCGCGGACCAGCGAGTCGGTGCCGATCTCGCCTTCGCGGACGATTGCCTTGTGGACGCTCAGGCCTTTGAGGGGCCGTTGGACGTCCAGAACCTCGACGACGAATCCGTCACCGGTGATGAGGCCGGTGTCGGCCGATTGGCCGCCTGCCTCAGCGTAGAACGGGGTCTCCGCCAGGACGAGTTCAATTTCGTCGCCTGTGGCGGCGTGCCCCACGTTCTGTCCGCGGCTCAGGATGCCCCGGACCCGGGACTCACCATCCAGCTCGGTGTACCCGGTGAAGACAGTCTCGCCCTGCGCCAGCAGCTCCTGGAAGGCGCTGAGATCGGCGTGGCCGCCCTTCTTGCCCTTCGCGTCGGCCTGCGCACGGTGGCGCTGTTCGAGCATCAGGCGGCGGAATTCCGGCTCATCGACCTTGAGGCCGGCTTCCTCAGCCATCTCCAGCGTGAGGTCGATCGGGAATCCGTAGGTGTCGTGCAGGGCGAAGGCATCGGCGCCGGACAGCGCCGTGCCGGCGGCTTTGGACTCCGTCACGGCGTCTTCGAGGCGGGCGGTACCTGAAGCGATGGTGCGAAGGAAGGCCCGCTCTTCGGCATAGGCGATCCGGCTGATGCGGTCAAAGTCGGTTGCCACGATGGGGTAGACGCCCTTCATGGCATCACGTGAGGCGGGGAGCAGGTCCGGCAGGCAGGCCTTTTCGACGCCGAGCAGGCGCATGGAACGCACGGCGCGGCGGATCAGGCGGCGCAGGACGTAGCCGCGGCCCTCGTTGGACGGGGTCACGCCGTCGGCGATCAGCATGAGGGCCGAACGGATGTGGTCGCCCACCACCCGCATGCGGACGTCGTCCGTGTGGTGCGGATCCTCGGGTGTTTCGGCCGACGTGTATTCCCGGCCCGACAGTTCGGCTGCCTTGTCGATCACAGGCCGGACCTGGTCGGTCTCGTACATGTTCTCGACGCCCTGCAGGATCATCGCGAGGCGCTCCATGCCGAGGCCGGTGTCGATGTTCTTTTTGGGCAGCTCCCCGACGACGTCGAAGTCGTCTTTGGAGCGCACGTTATCGATCTGGTACTGCATGAACACCAGGTTCCAGATTTCAACGTAGCGGTTTTCGTCCGCAATGGGTCCGCCCTCGACGCCGTAGGCGGGACCCCGGTCGTAGTAGATCTCCGAGCAGGGGCCTGCTGGGCCCGGCTGGCCGGTGTGCCAGTAGTTGTCGGCCTTACCCATACGCTGGATACGCTCGGACGGAACGCCGGTGTTTGTCAGCCACAGCTCCTTGGCTTCGTCGTCCTCTTCGTAAACCGTCACCCACAGCAGTTCCGGCGGAAGGCCGTAGCCGCCGTCGTCCACGCTCTTGGTGAGCAGCTCCCAGGCGTACTTGATGGCGTCTTCCTTGAAGTAATCGCCGAAGGAGAAGTTGCCGCACATCTGGAAGAACGTGCCGTGGCGGGCGGTTTTGCCCACCTCTTCGATGTCACCCGTTCGGATGCACTTTTGAACGCTGGTGGCCCGGTCGAATGGTGCCTCTTCACGGGCAGTCAGGTAAGGGATGAACGGGACCATTCCGGCCACGGTGAACAGGAGGGAGGGGTCGCTGGAGACCAGCGAGGCGGAGGGAACCGCGGTGTGCCCTTTGCTGACAAAAAAGTCCACCCAGCGCTTTGTGATCTCCTGCGACTTCATGAGCTGATTACATACCCTTCTCGGTTCACGCGTTGTGCCACGCATGACTTATTGATTCAGACGGCAGCGCCGGCAAGCGGCGGCTGCTGGTTTAATTCCCGCGCGATTTTCCCGTGCGTTCAGCGGTGGGCTGGATCCCGCGATGGGACGGCCGGGGAATCGATCCCGAGGGCGGCCCGGAGGTCCGTCTCGCGCTCATGCATTCCGGCACGCACGGCATCGGCAAAGTCGTACACGCCGTCGGCCAGCCGGCCCACGGCGCGGTTCAGGCCCTCGGGCCCCAGGTTGGACTGGGCTTCGCTGATCTTGCGGAAAGCGATGACACCAATGGCCACGCCGATTCCCATCCAGACAAATCGCTTCATTTCAGTTCTCCGGTGGCTTAGCGGCTACGACGGCCGGGGGCGGGCTTCTTGCGGTTGGCGAGGGCCGAGCGCACGCCGTAGCTGAAGGCCGCCACCTTGATCAGCGGTGAACCCACGGTCGCTGCAACGAGTGATGACAGCGCCGAAAGGTTTGCCGACGCATCCGAAACGTTGGAGGCGATGCCATCCACTTTCTTGAGCTGCTGGTTCGTGGTGGAGACGGTCGCCGTGACTTCGTCCATCAGGGGCGTGGCGCCATCGCTGAGGGACCGGATGGACGTCCGAATTTCTTCCAGCACACTGCCGAGCTTCAGGATGGGCACGGCGAGCAGCAGCACCAGGAGTGCGAACACTCCGGCCGCGATCAGGCCGGCAATATCGCCACCAGACATAGACGTTCAACTCCTTGAAACTGACGTGGATCTTTTATCTCCGCGTACGCTGCCTTGATGCGTTCCGCAGATGTCCCCCAAGTACCTTACATACAAAGAAGCCCGTGGCGCTTGCCACGGGCTTCTTTGGATACGCTGCTGGGATTTAGCGTGCGTAGAATTCGACGACGAGCTGCTCTTCGCAGGTTACGGGAACCTCGGAGCGCTTCGGGCGACGGACCAGGCGGGCCTGCAGGGCGTCAAGCTTGACGTCCAGGTAGGCCGGAACCTGGGGCAGGACGTCGCGGTGTGCGCCGGCTGCTGCAACCTGGAGCGGAACCATGGTTTCGCTGCGGGTGTGGACGTGGACAAGCTGGCCTTCGCTGACGCGGAAGGACGGGCGGTCAACACGGATGCCGTCAACCATGATGTGGCGGTGCACAACGAGCTGGCGGGCCTGGGCGATGGTGCGGGCGAAGCCGGCACGCAGCACGAGGGCGTCAAGACGCATTTCGAGCAGTTCGATCAGGTTTTCACCGGTCAGGCCCTTGGTCCGGCGGGCTTCTTCGAAGGCGCGGGTCATCTGGGCTTCGCGGATGCCGTACTGGGCGCGCAGACGCTGCTTTTCGCGCAGACGTACGGCGTAGTCGGAGTCCTGCTTCTTGCGGGCACGGCCATGCTCACCGGGGCCGTACGGGCGGCGCTCCATGTACTTGGCGGCCTTGGGGGTCAGAGCAATGCCGAGTGCACGCGAGAGGCGTGCTGTACGGCGAGCACGAGTGTTGTTAGCCACTTGTGTCCTTCCAATATCTGCGGTGTGTCAGTGTTACTGGCCTCCATAATGGAGAGCATCGGCCAACCGCTGCCTTTTGCTACTGGGCACAGGGCTACCCCAACGAACCAGCAGAAAATACTGAAGGATGGGGAGATTGCGTCCGCGCCTTGCCAGACAACGAACAATCTTAGCAGGATTCGCCTGCAATCCCACACTCCGGCCGCCTCTCCCCCGCGTCACTCCGGTGGCAGCACCGCCGGGGTCACTCCACCACGCACGCCGGTCAGGTGCCGCGGATGATCTTCCGCAGCCGTTCGAGGCGCACGGCAATGTCCCGTTCCGCACCGTTGCCGGTGGGCTCGTAGTAGTCCCGGCCCACCAGGTCATCCGGCGGGTACTGCTGGCTTGCCACGGAATGGGGCGCATCGTGGGCGTACTTGTAGCCGAGCCCGTGGCCCAGCTGTTTGGAGCCCGGGTAGTGCGCATCACGCAGGTGCGCCGGGATCCCGTTGCCCAGGCCGGCACGGACATCCGCGATGGCCTTGTTGATACCCATGTATGCGGCATTGGATTTCGGCGCGGTGGCCAGGTGCACCACAGCCTCGGCCAGGACGATCCGCCCTTCGGGCATGCCGATCAGCTGCACCGCCTGGGCGGCGGCAACGGCCGTCTGCAGCGCCGTGGGGTCCGCCATTCCCACGTCCTCCGCCGCCGAAATCACGATGCGCCGGGCGATGAACCTCGGGTCCTCCCCAGCCTCCAGCATCCTGGCGAGGTAGTGCAGTGCGGCGTCCACGTCGGACCCGCGGACGGATTTGATGAAGGCGCTGGCGACGTCGTAGTGCTGGTCCCCGGCGCGGTCGTACCGCACGGCGGCCACATCCAGGGCACGTTCGGTGTGCTTGAGCTCGACGGTGACCAGCGAGTCGGCATCGGCGTCGTCCGCATCCCCGAATGCCACTCCCGCCGCCGCTTCGAGGGCTGTCAATGCACGGCGCGCATCGCCGCCGGCGAGCCTGACGAGGTGGGCCAAGGCCTCAGGGCTGAGCTCCACTTTCCCGTTCAGGCCGCGATCGTCGGACACGGCGCGCTGCAGGAGCCCTTCGATGTCCGCCTCCGTCAGTGGTTTCAGGGTGAGCAGGAGGGAACGGGACAGCAGCGGCGAGACCACCGAAAAGGACGGGTTTTCGGTGGTTGCCGCCACAAGCACCACCCAGCGGTTCTCCACGCCGGGCAGCAGGGCATCCTGCTGTGCCTTGTTGAAGCGGTGGATCTCGTCGAGGAAAAGCACCGTGGTGGTTTTGTAGAGATCCCGCGCTGTGAGGGCTTCGTCCATGACCCGACGAACGTCCTTGACGCCCGCGGTGATGGCCGACAGCTCCACGAACTTCCGCCCCTTGCCCTTGGCGATCACGTGGGCGAGCGTGGTTTTTCCGGTCCCGGGCGGTCCCCAGAGGATCAGGGAGCTGGGGCCCGCCGGACCCAGGGCGTCGGTGCCGGCCGCCAGCTGCCGCAATGGCGATCCTTGCCCCAGCAGGTGCTGCTGGCCCACCACATCATCGAGCGTGCGTGGCCGCATCCGGACGGCCAAGGGGCTGCGCGGCGCGGCGGTACGGCCGGACGACGGCGGTTCGTCACTGTCGTCGTCGTCATTGCCATGCCCTTGGGCGAAGAGATCATCCACATAGATAGGCTACTCATTAGTTCACCGCCCCACTTCCGCCCTCCATTTTCCGCCCGCCACCTAAGGGATCCCGCCATGAGCGCACGCAGCACCACCGGCGCCGGCCGTCCGGGGTCCGTCAGGACCGCGTTTGTGTCCGGCGAACGCCTGCCCGGATGGGCGGAGCGTTTCGGGGCCGCGCACGGCGGCTTCCGGATCAGCGATGACGACGCCGGCGTGCGGCTTCTGGCGGCCGACGGCACCACAGCACTGCTCCAGGCGCCTTGGCCACCGGACGGACGCCCTGGACGGGGAGCCGATCCGCTGGCGCGCCTGGCCTCCGTCGCCGCCCAGCCCCGGACGGCCGGACTGGTCCTGGTGCGGCGCGGCGGCTACGCGGCGGCCGTGGCCAGGGAAGGCATCCTGCTCGCGTCCAAAACGGGCACCCGCTACGTACAGTCCCGCACTGCGGCCGGTGGCCAGTCCCAGCAGCGGTTCGCACGCCGCCGGGCCAACCAGGCGGATGAGCTGGTGGAGAAAGTGGCAGCATATGCAGCAGCAGCCTTCGGCGGCCAGCCTTTGGAGTATCTTGCTCCCGGCGGGGACCGGACCCTTGCTGGGCTGGTCATGGGCCACCCTGCCCTGAGGCCCTATGCCTCACTCCCCCGGCTGGACTTCCTGGATGTGCCCGATCCCAACGGCTCGGTGCTGCGGAAGGCCGCCGCGGATGTCTGCGCGGTCAGGATCCAGGTCGCCGACGCGCCGGCGACCAACCCGGCAAACAACCCGAATTTCCCGGCCGCTTAGCAGCCGGTCAGATGGCGCTTGGGCCGTTCCTGCCGGTAGAGGTAGCGGCCGGTTTCCCGGAATCCCGCCTTGGCGTAGAGCTGCTGGGCGCCGGAATTCGCTACAGTGACCAGCAGCCAGTAGCCGGCTAAGTTCCGGGCGGCGCCTTCGTGCAGGAGTGCCCGCATAATCCGCAGGGCATGGCCGCGCCGCCGGGCGTCCGGGCGGGTGGCCATGCAGTAAAGCCCGCCCCAATCCCCTGTCGCCTCCGCGTCAGGAACAGCCAGCCGTCCGACGGCGGCGGGGGCGCCGTCGTCGGACCTCACCAGGGCATACACCGACGGGCAGCCTGCCAGGATGCGGCGTGCTGTCTCCCGCTGGCCCGGGCCGCCGCGGCCATCGACGCTCCACCACAGCGCAAGCCACTCATCGCTGGCGTCCGGGGAGATTTCGACGCCGGGATCGGCCACCGCGGGGTAGGTCACCGCTGGTCGAGCCGCAGGTTGGTCCGCCCAGTTGGCGCCGCTGCTCCGGCACATCACCAGTGTTTCGGCTTGCCGGGTGAAGCCTTCCCCGTCGAGGACGGTATTCAGTCCGGTGGAGCGGGGATCATCAAAGACCTGCAAAATCAGGGGCAGGCGCCGGCTGCGGTACCACAGCCGCGCCGCACGCAGAGCCTCGTGCTGCTCGTGGGTCTCGCCTTCCGGCTCGCGCGGCCAGACCGAATTCGCGCGTTGGGTCACGCCGGAGGCCGCGCGAAGCACCCAGCCGTCGGACTCCTCGCGCTCCGGGGCCGGCCAGGCCGCATCCATCATCGCCTCAAGCCCCGGCATGGACGGTGCTGGGACTGAAATTGTCATGGCATACCACCCTTCAGAATGCGAAAGACCCCCCGGTTTCCCGGGGAGCCTCTCGACTGCGGTGTTCAGATTACTCGGCCTTTTTGGGCTCTTCCGGCCTCGTTTGGGGCTTGAAGTCCACGCCCGCTTCCTTGCGCTGCTGCGCCGTGATTGGCGCGGGTGCCTGCGTCAGCGGGTCGTAGCCGTTGCCGGTCTTCGGGAAGGCGATGACGTCGCGGATGGACTCCACCCCTGCCAGCAGTGCCACCACACGGTCCCAGCCGAACGCGATGCCGCCGTGCGGAGGAGCGCCGAACTTGAAGCCTTCGAGCAGGAAGCCGAACTTAGTCTGGGCATCTGCCTTGTCCAGCCCCATCAGTTCGAAGACCCGCTCCTGGACATCACGCTCGTGGATACGGATGGAGCCGCCACCGATTTCGTTGCCGTTGCAGACAATGTCGTACGCGTAGGACAGGGCCGATTCCGGATCCTTGTCGAACGTGTCCATGAACTCGGGCTTGGGCGAGGTGAAGGCGTGGTGGACGGCCGTCCACTTTCCGGCACCAACAGCCACATCGCCGGACGCCACCGCTGCGGCGGCCGGTTCGAACATGGGGGCGTCAACAACCCAGCAGAAGGCCCAGGCGCCAGCATCGATCAGGCCGGTGCGGTGGCCGATCTCCACGCGGGCAGCACCCAGGAGGGCGCGGGCCGCTGACTTCTCACCGGCGGCGAAGAAGATGCAGTCGCCCGGATTGGCGCCCACGGCGTCGGCGAGGCCTGCACGCTCGGTTTCGTTCAGGTTCTTGGCAACCGGGCCAGCCAGTTCGCCGTCTTCCTTGAAGAGGACGTATGCCAGGCCCTTGTGGCCGCGCTGCTTGGCGAATTCCTGCCAGCCGTCCAGGGTGCGTCGCGGCTGGGAAGCGCCGCCGGGCATCACCACGGCGCCGACATACGGGGCCTTGAAGACGCCGAAGCCGGTGTCCTTGAAGAATTCGGTGAGCTCAGTCAGTTCCACGCCGAAACGGAGATCGGGTTTGTCCGAGCCATAGCGCGCCATCGCATCTGCGTAGGTGATGCGATGGATGGGGGTGGGGATCTCGACGTCGATCAGCTTCCACAGCGCCTTGACTATGTTTTCGCCCAGCGCAATGATGTCGTCCTGGTCGACGAAGCTTGCTTCGATGTCCAGCTGGGTGAATTCGGGCTGGCGGTCGGCGCGGAAGTCCTCGTCGCGGTAGCAGCGCGCGATCTGGTAGTACTTCTCGAAGCCACCCACCTGCAGGAGTTGCTTGAAAAGCTGTGGGGACTGCGGCAGCGCGTACCAGGAACCCGGCGCCAGGCGGGCGGGCACCACAAAGTCGCGGGCGCCTTCCGGCGTCGAACGTGTCAGCGTGGGGGTTTCGATCTCGACAAAACCGTCCTGGTGGAGCAGTTCGCGCGCGATCCGGTTGGCTTCGGAGCGCAGCCGGAGGTTGCGGGCGGGGCCGGGGCGGCGCAGGTCGAGGTAGCGGTGCTTCAGCCGTGCTTCCTCACCGACTTCCACGTGCTCATCGATCTGGAACGGAAGCGGATCGGAGGTGTTGAGGATAACCACCTTGTCCGCGATAACCTCGATGGCGCCGCTGGCAAGGTTGGGGTTTTCGTTGCCCTCGGGGCGCTTGGAGACAGTGCCGGTGATCTGCAGGACGTACTCGTTGCGCAGGCCGTGGAAGACCTCTTCCTCACGGACCACAACCTGGGCCACGCCGGACGCATCGCGCAGATCCACGAATGCAACACCACCGTGATCACGACGACGGCCCACCCAGCCGGCCAGGGTTACGGTTTGTCCAATGTGCTCGGAGCGAAGGGATCCGAGGTCATGTGTGCGCAGCACAGCACGCCTTTCTGAAGACGACAGCAGGAAAACAAAAGATAAAAACTGCATAGGATCGTTCCGGGAACAATCCCGTCTGAGTTTACCCGCTGGAAAGGCCCGCCTACCCCATGTCCGAACACCAGCAGCTGCAACGGAGCCTTGGCGTGTTTGACGCCACGTCCATCGGCCTCGGCTCCATGCTCGGGGCCGGCGTTTTTGTGGTCTTCGCCCCGGCCGCGGGACTGGCCGGACATTTCCTGGTCCTCTCCGTCCTGATCGCGGGTGCCGTGGCCTACTGCAACGCGGTGGCTTCCGCGGAGTTGGCCGCACGGTATCCGGCGAGCGGCGGAACGTACGTATACGGACGCAAACGTTTGGGGGAATGGCCTGGTTTCCTGGCCGGCTGGGGATTTGTCAGCGGGAAGACGGCCTCCTGCGCCGCCATGGCCCTCACCTTCGGCCACTATGTCTCCCCGGGCTACGCAGTGCCGGTGGCCATCGCTGCGGTCGTGGCGCTGACCGCTGTGAACCTGTTTGGGATTACCCGCACAGCGCTGCTGACCAGGATCCTGTTGTGCGTTGTCCTGGCCACGCTGGTGTTTGTTGCCGTTGCCGCGATCGTGGGGCCGCATCCGTCCGGCTTTTCGACAGGCGGGACGGCCGACGGCGGAGCTGCCGCTGGCTTCAGCGGCGTCCTGCCGGCCGCCGGCCTGATGTTCTTCGCCTTCGCCGGCTATGCGCGCATCGCCACCTTGGGCGAGGAAGTCAAGGACCCGGCCAGGACCATTCCGCGCGCGATCCTGGCGGCCCTCGCCGGAGCCTTCGTTATCTACCTGGCGATGGCGCTACTGCTCCAGAACCACTTAACCGAAGGCCGGTTGGCCGCCGCTTCGGCCCCGCTGCTGGACGCAGTGGCTAATTCGCAGCTGGCCGCCGGCGCACCGGTCGTGCAGGCCGGCGCGGCAGCGGCCTGCCTGGGCGCGTTGCTGGCCCTCATCACCGGGGTGGGCCGCACCACCCTGGCCATGGCGCGGGAACGCGATCTGCCGGCGCCCCTGGCACGTGTGGGCGGCAGGCATACGGTGCCGTTCGTGGCAGAACTGGCGGTGGCCGCCGTCGTGATTTTCCTGATCCTGACCACTGACGTGATGACGGTGGTGGGGTTCTCCAGCTTTGGCGTGCTCGTCTACTACGCGGTGACCAACGCCGCGGCGTACACCCTGGAGGAGCATCCGGCCCACGGCCCACGGTGGCTCAATGTGGCTGGCTTCATCAGCTGCCTGCTGCTGGCCTTCACATTGCCGCCCGCCTCAGTGCTGGGGATGGCCGCTGTCCTGGCCGCAGGAGCGGCTGGCCGCTTCGGGGTGCTTCGACTGCGCCGCTAGCCGGCGCCAAACTGCGCCGGTCAGGCCGGCTGGCCGGCTGCTGCCTCGAGTGCTGTTCTGACCTGGACCTTGAGGTCTTCCGACGGCGGCGCCCAGGTTGCGGGATCGGCGTCGGCCTGCTGGCCGGACCGGATGTCCTTGACCTGGTGCTTGCCGTCGTCGTCGGTGAACCAGACGAACGGGATGCCGCGGCGGTCCGCGAATTTGATCTGCTTGCCGAACTTCTCCGCCTTGGCAGCCACTTCCGTGGCAATGCCCCGGCTGCGGAGCTGGGCAGCAACATCCTGCGCCGCATCCCAGCTGTCGTCAGTGCTGAGCGCCACCAGCACGGCGGTGGGGACCGACCGTGAGGCCTTGGCCAGGTCCTGGCTCAGGATGCGCGACACCAGCCGCGTCACACCGATGGAGAGGCCGACGCCTGGGAACTTGCGGTTGCCCTTGCTCGCCAACGCGTCGTAGCGGCCACCGGAGCAGATGGAACCGAGCTGTTCGTGGCCCACCAGGACCGTCTCCACCACCGTGCCGGTGTAGTAGTCCAGGCCGCGGGCGATGCTGAGGTCGGCAATGACCTTGCCAGGCGCGCGCTGAACGGCGGCCGCGATCACCTGTTCCAGTTCATTGAGGCCCTCCTCGAGGAGGTCATTCGACACGCCGAGCGCCCGGACCCGGGCCACAAACGAGGTGTCCTCGGTGCGGATTCCTGCCAGCTTCAGCGCCGCCTGCGCCTGCTCATCGGAGGCACCCAGTTCGGTCCTGAGCAGCTCTGCGACCTTGGTTGCGCCAACCTTTTCCAGCTTGTCGATGCTGCGGAGCACACCGGCGGTGTCGTCAAGGCCAATGCCCCGGTAGAAGCCCTCGGCAAGCTTGCGGTTGTTGATCCGCAGGCGGAAGTCCGGAATCGGCAGGGCGCTCAAGGCTTCCGCGATGACCAGGGCAATCTCCACGTCATAGCGAAACGGCAGCTCCCCGTCGCCCACAACATCGATGTCTGCCTGGGTGAATTCGCGGGCCCGGCCTTCCTGCGGGCGTTCCCCGCGCCAGACTTTCTGGATCTGGTAGCGCCGGAACGGGAACGCGAGGTATCCTGCGTTCTCGACGACGTACCGCGCAAAAGGCACCGTGAGGTCGAAGTGGAGCGCGAGGGCGTTGGGGTCCGATTTGCCGGCCTTCCCCGCGTCGGAGGTATCGGCGTCGTCGTCCTGAAGGCGGCTGAGGCCGTAGACCTCCTTATCAATCTCACCCTTTCGCAAGAGCTGGCCGACGGTTTCCACGGCACGCGTCTCGATGGACGCGAAGCCGTGCAGCTCAAAAACCCTGCGAAGGGTGTCCAACACGTGCAGCTCCACCAGCCGCTCCTCGGGAAGCCACTCGGGGAATCCGGACAGGGAGGCGGTGCGTGCCATGGTGGATGTTCTCCTCTTGATGAAGGGTGCCTGGGACTTTGCCCGGCATTCCACCCGAAACGGGCGGGGAACGGCGGCAGTCCGGCAACTCATGCATAAACTATGTGCGGCAGTCAGTTTATGCGTCATCCGCCGGCATCTCTAATACGGCGGCCGGCAGCGCAGAGGGCGGCCGGCAGACACCCGCGTTCGGATTCAGTATTGACCGGACACGGCCCGACATACAGGAGGACCAGTGGCGGCCAGTTCACGCAGCGCCCGCGAAGCCAAACGGCGCATCCAGCAGATGGAGGCAAAGCGCGAGCTGCGGCGGGACCAGGAAAAACGGCGCAAGCGCGACAACCTCATCGCCGCCGGCGCCGGCACCGCCGCCGTCCTGCTCGCCGTCGTGCTCCAGCTGACTGCCTTTGCCGGCAACCCCACGGAGGACGAATACGCCGCCATTGTGGCCGGCCTGACCAACCCAACGGACTCCCCCGAGCCTTCCGCGCCCGCCACGAACGGCGCCAACATCCCGGCCGCGGACACCGCCGCCGGCAAGGTGTTCACTGGAGAAATGGCACTGAACGGAAACGTGCTCGGCGTCGAAATCGACGGCACCAAGGCACCCCAGGCTGCCGCGGTCTTCAAAGCACTGACGGACGAGGGCTTCTACAACGGCAGCGCGTGCCACCGGCTGACTACGGGTGAAACCTTCGGACTCCTGCAGTGCGGTGGGGCCACCGCTGCCGCCGACCCCGGGTACACCTGGGGACCTCTCGAAAACACTCCGGCAGACAACGCCTACCCTGCCGGCACGATTGCAATAGCCCGCTCCGGCGACAACGCCTACGGCAACGGCAAACAGTTCTTTGTGGTTTACAAAGACACAGTGATTCCCGCCGACTCGGCCGGGGGCTATACGGTGGTGGGCAAGGTGACCTCCGGAATGGAAGCAGTGAACGCCATTGCCGCCGCCGGAATCACCCCCGGCTCCAGCGCATCAGACGGAGCACCTGTGCAACCAGTCACGATAGACTCGGTTTCTCTGAAGTAGGAAGCCAGGCCTTATGGCCGCGGTGCAGTACGTGAGTATTTCCCTCCAAGCGAAAGACTTTTAGCGGTGACAGACAGTCAGAAATCCGACGAAACAACAGCAGACCTGACCGAGGTAGCAGCCCCCGCGGCTGACCAGGCAGGCGCTGTCCAGGCAACCGCCGAGCAGGCCACGGTTGAAACCGAGGCTCCAGCGGACGTGGATCAAGACGGCGTGGCCGCCCCGTTTGAAGGTGACGAGGCCGGCACGGCCCCCGCTGAAGAGCCTGCGGCCGTCGACGACAGCGCGGCTGTTCAGGCTCCCGCTGAGGAAGCCCCGGCACCGGCACCGGCGCCTGCTCCGGCAGCTCGACCCGCTCCGTCACCGGCAGCCTTCGCCGCCCGGCCCAAGCCGGCAGCAGCCGCACCTGTGGCAGCACCGGCACCCGGTGCCTCCGCGACCTCCCTGGCGGAAGCCGCAAAGTGGGGCCGTGTCGAGGGTGACGGCCACGTATTCCTGACGATCGACGGCGATGAGCACCCGGTGGGCCAGTACCCCGGAGTCAGCAACGACGAAGCCCTTGCCTACTTCGCACGGAAGCATGACGACATTGTTGCGCAGGTCCTGCTCCTGGAGCAGCGCATCAGCTCCAAGGCGCCCAGCACGGATATGCAGAAGACCGTCACACACCTGCGCGAGCAGCTCGCGGAGCGGAACATGGTGGGAGACATTCGTTCCACCGAAGCACGGCTGGATGCTGTCTCCGTGCAGATCGCCGAACTCGAAAAGGCAGAGAAGGCGGAACACGACGCCGTTCGCTCCGCCGAGCTCGCGGCCCGTGAGGCCATCGTGGCGGAAGCCGAAGAGATCTCGGGCCAGGATCCTGCACAGATCCAGTGGAAGACCTCCAGCGCCCGGATGAACGATCTTTTTGAAAGCTGGAAAACAGCCCAGAAGGGCGGTATCCGGCTCGGCCGCAGCAACGAGGACGCCTTGTGGAAGCGGTTCCGTGCCGCCCGTACCATCTTCGACCGTCACCGCCGCGCCTACTTCTCCCAGCTGGACAGCACCAACTCGGCCGCCAAATCGGCCAAGGAAAAGCTCATCACCGAAGCCGAGGCCTTGTCTTCGTCCACCGACTGGGGCTTCGCCGCGGGCGAATACCGCCGGCTCATGGATGAGTGGAAAGCCTCACCTCGCGCCAGCCGCAAGGACGACGACGCCCTCTGGGCACGTTTCCGTGCCGCCCAGGACGTGTTCTTCACACACAGGCAGGCTGCCAACGAGGAGATCGACCAGGAATACGCCGCCAACCTCACGGTGAAGGAAGCGCTCCTCATCGAAGCGAACACCATCCTGCCGGTCAAGGACCTGGCCGCTGCCAAAAAGGCGCTTCAGTCTGTCCGCGACCGCTGGGAAGAAGCCGGCAAGGTCCCCCGCGCCGACATGGGACGCATCGAAGCCGGCCTCCGCAAAGTGGAGGACGCTGTCCGCCACGCCGAAGAGGAAAACTGGCAGCGTTCCAACCCCGAGACGAAGGCCCGCACCAACAGCGCCCTGTCCCAGCTGGAAGCAGCCATTTCCGGTCTGCAGGACGATCTCGCCAGGGCCGAAAAAGCCGGCGACCAGCGCAAGATCAAGGGGGCCCGCGAGGCCCTCGAGGCGAGGCAGGCCTGGTTGGACCAGATCCAGCGCTCGGCCAGCGAACTCTCCTAGTCAGTAGTTTGTAGGACGCCTTTCGTTAGGCGGCTCTCGCAGGACCCACAGGCCCGGCCCCGGTTATCCACATAACCGGGACCGGGCCTGTGCGGGTTAAGGACGACGCGGCAAGATGGAGGGATGGCCACTTCCTCACCGCCCCAATACCCTGACCTGTATTCGCCGGGGAAGCCCTTCGCGTGGCCCGAACTCCAGTCGCTGGCAGCGGACGGCGTCCTGGCGCAGTTCCACCAGCACGGATTCACGTTGCCGGACGCTGCCGCGTCTCCCCAGATTCGGGCCAGAACGGTGGCCGGCGCGGTGCCGGCGGCGGTCAGGCAACGCGTGGTGGCCGGGCGGATGACGGCGGCGTGGATCTATGGCTGTGCTGCTGAACCGGACCGCCTCGCGTTACTTGTGGATGCGAAGCGGCGGATTTCGAGCCTCCGCAACACCCGGGGGTGCACGCTCCATGAAGTCCGGCTGGGCCCGTTCGACGTTGTAAGCATGGGCGGGCTGATGGTATCCAGTCCGCTGCGTACCGCCGTGGATATTGCGCTGCACGTCGACGCCCACCGGGCCTTGCCCGCGCTGGCGGGGTTGCTGGCCCGCCCGGAGCAGGACGTGCGGTTGCGCTTGCTGATCCTGGCCATCGAAGCCAGCCCCCGGGTCCCGCATAAACGGGCTGCATTGGAAAAGCTGGCCCTGCTAGCTCCGGCGCTTGTTGCCGGTGGTCCGGTAGACGTCGAACACGCCATCGATGCGCCGCACGGCACTGAGGACGTGGCTGAGGTACTTGGGGTCGCCCATCTCGAAGGCGAACCTGGAGATGGCCACCCTGTCGGTGGAGGTGTTCACGCTGGCCGCCAGAATGTTGACGTGGTTCTCGGACAGGATGCGGGTGACGTCCGAGAGCAGGGACTTCCGGTCCAGCGCCTCAACCTGGATCTCCACCAGGAAAACACTTGACTGGGTGGGTGCCCAGTCCACTTCGACGATCCTGTCGGGCTGGTCCCGGAGATCCGAAATGTTGGTGCAGTCCGTACGGTGCACCGAAACACCGGAACCGCGGGTGACAAAGCCGAGAATCGGGTCCGGCGGAACGGGCGTGCAACAGCGCGCGAGCTTCACCCAGACATCGCCGACGCCGCGCACCACCACGCCCGAATCGGAGAACTTGGTTTTGGCCACCTGCGTAGGGATGCTGACTTCAGTGATGTCGTCGTCGGTGCTCTCGTTGCCGCCCAGGCTTTCAACGAGTTTCTCCATGACCGACTGCGCTGACGTATGGCCGTCGCCTACGCCGGCGTAGAGGCCGGAGATGTCAACGTACTTGAACTCTGCGGCCACCGCCGCCAAAGCCTCGTGCGTCATCAGTCGCTGCAGGGGCAGGTTCTGCTTCCGCATGGCCCGTGTCAGCAGTTCCTTGCCGCGGTCGATTGCTTCTTCGCGCCGTTCCTTGCTGAACCACTGACGGATCTTGTTCCGGGCACGGGCGCTCTTGACGAAGTGCTGCCAATCCTGGCTCGGCCCGGCGCCTTCGGCCTTCGAGGTGAAGATCTCAACCCAGTCGCCGTGGTTCAGCTCGCTGTTCAAGGGAACGAGCTTGCCGTTGACCCGCGCGCCGATGGTGCGGTGACCGACTTCGGTGTGGACCGAGTAGGCAAAATCCACCGGCGTCGATCCGGCAGGCAGGGCCATGACCTCGCCCTTGGGGGTAAAGACAAAGACTTCCCTGGCGTTGATCTCAAACCGCAGCGAGTCCAGGAACTCCCCCGGATCGGAGGTCTCCTGCTGCCAGTCAACCAGGGACCGCAGCCAGCCCATGTCCCCGTCGCGGGGGCTGCCCGGCCCCACTGCGGTACGGTTGGGCTGATCCTTGTACTTCCAATGGGCTGCCACACCGTACTCGGCCCGGCGGTGCATTTCGTGGGTCCTGATTTGGATCTCCACGGGCTTGCCGCCGGGGCCGATCACCGTGGTGTGCAGTGACTGGTACATGTTGAACTTGGGCATGGCGATATAGTCTTTGAAACGCCCCGGCAACGGGTTCCAGCGCGAATGCATGGTGCCCAGGGCGGCGTAGCAGTCCCGGACCGAATCAACGAGCACCCGGACGCCCATGAGGTCGTTGATGTCGTCGAAATCCTTGTCCCGAACGATCATCTTCTGGTAAATCGAGTAATAGTGTTTCGGCCTGCCCGTAATGGTGGCCTTGATCCGGGCGGTACGGAGGTCGTCGGTGATCTGATCCCGGATGACGCCCAGGCTCTTCTCCCGTTCCGGGGTGCGGTCGCCGACCATCCGGACGATTTCTTCATAGACCTTGGGGTAGAGGGCCGCGAAGGACAGATCCTCCAACTCCCACTTGATGGTGTTCATGCCCAGCCGGTGGGCCAGTGGCGCGAATATTTCCAGGGTTTCGCGGGCTTTTCGTGCCGATGACTCCGCGGAAACAAACCGCCAGGTCCGGGCGTTGTGGAGCCTGTCCGCGAGCTTGATCATAAGGACCCGGATGTCCTTGGCCATGGCCACAACCATCTTGCGGACGGTCTCGGACTGCGCGGCCTCACCAAAGCTGACTTTGTCCAGCTTGGTGACGCCGTCCACCAGCATGGCAACCTCAGGACCGAAGTCCTTCTTGAGGTCAGCCAGCGTGTAAGGAGTGTCCTCCACCGTGTCGTGCAGCAGGGCCGCGGCCAACGTGGTTCCGCTAAGGCCCAGCTCAGCGAGGATGGTGGCTACGGCGACGGGGTGGGTGATGTACGGGTCACCGCTCTTGCGCTTCTGCCCGCGGTGGCTCTGCTCGGCCACCTCAAAAGCGCGCTGGATAAGATCAAAGTCTTCTTTGGGGTTGTTCGCGCGGACGGTACGCAGCAGCGGCTCAAGAATGGGCGAATAGGGTGCCGTGCCGCGCCCGGTCAGCCGGGCCAGCCGGGAGCGCGTCCGCTCACGTCGGCCGGGAAATGTAGGGCGTGCGCCCGAATTGTCTACAGGAACACCCGGCGCCGGGCGTGCGGAAGCGGTCAGCCCGGTCTGAATTCCGTGGCCCGGGCTGTTATCCCCGTCTGCCGTTGGCGCCGACGCCGAACGTTCTTCCAATGAAGCACCCCTCACGACTGTTTAATTACCTCAGTCTATTCCCCTGCCAGTTCACTTATGTAACCGGCGCTGAAATGCGAAACGGGCCGGGCGCCGTCGGTATTCCGACGCCGCCCGGCCCGTTGTGGTGCGATGGGTCAGGCCCCTGCGGGCGCAGCCGATCCTTCGGTCTTGGCGTTGTTAGCGGACCTGCGTTGTTCCACGCGTTTCGCCTGCTTCACCAGGTCAGGTTCGTTCTGGCGCAGCCAGGCATACATCGGGGCAGCGATAAATATGGTCGCAGCCGTACCGATCAGGATTCCGACGAACAGTGCCAGCGACAGGTCCCGCAACGTGCCTGCCCCCAAAAGGCCGGCACCGATGAACAGGATGGCGCCGACTGGCAGGATGGCCACCATCATGGTGTTGATGGAACGCACCAGGGTCTGGTTGACGGCGAGGTTGACTTCCTCACCAAAAGTGCGGCGGGTGGACGCATCAATATCAGCGGTGTTTTCACGGATCTTGTCGAAGACCACCACCGTGTCATACAGCGAGTAGCTGAGCACCGTCAGGAACCCGATGATGGCAGACGGCGTTACCTCGAAGTCGCTGAGGGCATACACGCCTGCGGTGACGAACATCGTCACCAGCATTCCAGCCATCGCGGACAGCGACATCTTCCAGGTCCGGAAGTAGAGCGCCATCAGCACCGCGGCCAGCGCCACAAAGACGATCAGGCCGATCAGCGCCTGCTTGGTGACATCCGCACCCCAGGTGGGTCCGATAAAGGTTGAGGTCACCTCGTTGTCAGTGACGCCGTAGGCCGAAGTGAGGCCTTCCTTGATCCTGAGCGTCTCGTCGTCCGTGAGCTTGTCCGTCTGGATCCGCATGGTGGTACCGGCCACATTGGCCACACGCGGAACGCTGCCGGCCACAACGTCTTCCACAACCTGTTCGCCAAGGGCCGAGTCGGTGCTCTGCACGTTGGAGACAGTGAACTCTGATCCGCCGCGGAATTCGATGCCAAGGTTAAACCCGCCCTTGGCAACCGGAATGAGGATTGACAGTGCAACCGCCACCGCCGCGATGATGAACCACAGTTTCTTGGCACTGACGAAGTTGTAGGAGCGCTTCCCGCTGTAGAGCTCGTTGCCGAAATTGGCGAAGCTGCTGGACATTACTTGTTCTCCTTGGCTGCGCTCTTGGAGGAGCTGGTGAGCTGCTCCTGCTTTTCCGCAAGGCGGCGTTCTGCGATGGTCATGCGTCGTTCAGCCTCGGCGGCCGCTCCGGTGTTCTTGGCCCGGACTACAGAAGGCTTGGCCTCAGGCGTGCGCAGGCGGCCGGCGCCACGGTAGAGCGGCAAAACACCGAGTCGCTTGGGGTCAAGGCCGGAGAGCCGGTGGCCCTCCCCGAAGAACTTGGTGCGCGCCAGGAGCTGCAGGGTGGGGTGCGTGAACATAAAGACCACGATGAGGTCGGCAATGGCCGTCAGACCCAGCGTGAATGCGAACCCGCGGACGTTGCCGACAGCCACGAAGTAAAGCACCAGCGCGGCCAGCAGGTTCACGGCCTTGGATGCCAGGACAGTGCGCTTGGCCCGCTTCCAGCCGTTCTCCACCGCGGAGACAAGTCCACGGCCTTCGCGGAGTTCATCGCGGATACGTTCAAAGTAAACGATGAACGAGTCTGCCGTCTGGCCGATGGCGACGATGAGGCCGGCCACACCGGCGAGGGAAAGCCGGTAGTTTTCAGTCCATCCCAAGATGGCAATGGCCAGATAGGTGAGGGCGCCGGCCACCACCAGCGATGCAATGGTCACCAGGCCCAGGGCCCGGTACTGGAAGAGTGAGTAGACCACCACGAGGAGCAACCCGATGATGCCCGCGAGGAGGCCCATGCGTAGCTGTTCGGCACCCAGAGTTGCGGAGATCTGCTGGTCGCTCTGGATTTCGAAGCTGATCGGAAGCGCGCCGAAGCGGAGCTGGTCCGAGAGCGCCTTGGCTGACTTTTCAGTGAACCCGCCGGTGATCTGCGGACGACCGTCAGTGATGACGGCCTGCGAACGCGGGGCCGAAATGACCTGGTCGTCCAGAACGATGGCGAACTGCGACTTGGGGTCGCTGCCGGTCTCGCCGCCTGCTGCGACGTAGAACTGGTTCAGCCGTTCGGTGACCGTCTTGAACTTGGCGGTGCCTTCGTTGTCGAACTGGATATTGACGGCCCAGTCGTTCGTCACAGCGCCCTGGGCACCCTGTTGCAGCTGGAAGGAAGACGTGACAATATTGCCGCCCTTGACCTCCACCGGCCCCAGGATGTATTTAATGGCAGGTCTGGTGTCCGTTGCCGGTTCACAGGTGACGAGGGGCCTCGCGGGATCGGAGGCTTCGGGGCTCTCCGGCGCAGGATTGTTGCAGTCCATGGTTTCAAACTGGCGGTAGATGTCCGCGGTGATCCAGTTGATGTCGCTGCCGTTGGCGGGTTCCGCCGTGGGCTTCGGAAGCTGGTCTTCGGGGGTCAGGGATTCCGTGGGAACGGGCGCGCCGTCTCCGTTGAGCAGTACGGGGCGGAAGTTCATGTCCGCGGAGGCCTGGATCAGGTCGCGGGTTTCCTTCGTAGGTGTGCCCGGAAGGCTCACCACGACGTTGCGGCCGGACTGCGTGCTGATTTCCGCTTCGGCAACACCTGAACCATCCACGCGCTGGCGGATGATGGCTACGGCCTGGTTGAGCTGCTCTTCATTGATGTCCGAACCGCCCTCAACCTTGGGCGCCAGGATCATCTGGGTGCCACCCTCGAGGTCCAGTGCCAGCTTGGGTGCCCAGCTCGCCTGTCCGGCAAGGGTGCCGCCGGCCAGGACGGCGGTCAGCACGGCGAGGACTACACCGAGCCACACCAGTACCCTCAGGCCTGAGTTGTTGGGGCCAGTTCGTGCCATTGTGAATCTTTCTCTTATTTACGGAGGAACCACCGGCGGGAGCTATCAGTCCCACCGGCGGTTGTCCCCAGCCGTAGAGGTGTTGTAACGCGGGCTGCCGTGCGGCGAGGACTAGATGTCCTTCTTGCCCTCGTCGTTAAGGCGCTTCAGGGTCTCATCCGGAGTTTCGGCGGACACAGCCGGGGTACCGGCTTCTTCGCTGGTCAGGGATGATTCGCTGGTCAGCGACGAAGCGTCATCCGGGACGGCCGGAGCATCTGCTTCGACAGCCGGTTCCACAATCTTGGTCACGGCCTGGCGGTGCACGGTGGCCAGGTTCCCGGGCGAGAGTTCCAGGACAACCTTGTTCTCGGCGTCGTCCATGGAGACAATCCGGCCGAAGAGTCCGAAGCTCGTCATGACCTCGACACCGGGCTCGAACCGGGACTGCAGCGTTGCCTGCTGTTCCTTGGTCTTCTTGTTGCGGCGGAACATCATGAAGATAAAGATTCCGAGCATTGCGAACAAGACGATGTTCATTGGATCCACAGGGAAGATTCCGTTCTGTACTGGCGTATCGGGTGTTTGGCAGCGTCCGCGTCGTTCCCCATTGCAGAAAATCGCGCCTGGCAGGCAACGGCTCCTCGGAGCCGCCGCGGGAACACAGACCCGAACGTGCCGGGTGTCATACCAGTCTAAAGGGAAAAGCTGGGAGGACAGTGCTATTGACCGTTCGGCGCCCAATCGGCCGCGGACTCGGCGCTGTCCGGGTCCGGTTCGAACAAATCCAGCGGCTCCTGCCCGAAAACACCGGCCGGTATGGCAAAGCCCAAGTGGGTCCAGGCCGGAGCCATGGCAATGCGGCCCCGGGGCGTCCGACCCAGCAAGCCTTCGCGCACAAGGAACGGTTCCGCCACCGTTTCAACGGTCTCGGTCTCCTCCCCCACCGCAATGGCCAGGGTGGAAAGTCCCACGGGTCCGCCGCCGAACTTCGTAATGAGTGCTTCCAGGACGGCCCGGTCCAGCCGGTCCAGGCCCCGCTTGTCCACTTCGTACATGTCCAGGGCCGCAGAAGCAGCGCGGGCGTCAATCTGCTCAATCCCATGCACAAGAGCCCAGTCCCGGACGCGGCGGAGCAGGCGGTTGGCAATACGCGGGGTACCGCGGGACCGGCCGGCTATCTCGCTGAAACCCGCGGAGTTGACCTTGAGGTCCAGCAGGCCGGCGGAGCGCCTGAGCACCAGTTCCAGCTCGGCCACGCTGTAAAACTCCAGGTGCCCGGTGAACCCGAACCTGTCCCTGAGCGGGCCGGGCAGCAGACCGGCGCGTGTGGTGGCACCTACCAGAGTGAAAGGCGGAAGCTCCAACGGGATAGCGGTGGCCCCGGCGCCCTTGCCCACCACGATGTCCACACGGAAATCCTCCATGGCCATGTAGAGCATTTCCTCTGCCGGCCGTGACATCCGGTGGATCTCGTCCAGGAAGAGGACCTCCCCTTCGGAAAGCGAGGAAAGGATGGCGGCGAGGTCCCCGGCGTGCTGGATGGCCGGACCGCTGCTGATCCGCAGAGGCGCGTTCATTTCAGCAGCCACGATCATGGCCAGTGTGGTTTTGCCCAGGCCGGGAGGGCCGGAAAACAGTACGTGGTCCGCGCTGCGTCCCCGCATCCGGGAGGCCTGCAGGACCAGGGAGAGTTGCCTGCGGACCCGGTGCTGGCCCACGAAGTCATCCAGGTTCTTCGGCCGGAGGGCAGCTTCGATCACCCGTTCCTCGGGTTCCTCCCCGGCCGCCACCACCGAAGGCTCAGCCACGGCTGCCTACGCGGTTGCCGGCCCGCGCGCCGTCCTGGCCCAGCCAGCGCAGTGTGGTCCGAAGGATTTCGGCCACATTGCCACGGAATTCAACCTCGGGATCGTCCGCAAGGGCCTTCTCGATGCTGGCTGCGGCATCTTTTTCCGACCAGCCGAGGCTGGTCATGGCCGCCACCACCTGGGGCTTCCAGGCCGCTTCGGCCGGAGTGGACACACCGGCGACACCAGCCGTACCGTGCGGCACCAGCTTGCCGGCCAGTTCCAGCACGATCCGCCCGGCCACCTTGGGACCGATGCCTGGCACCTTCGTGAACGTTTTGCTGTCCCCCGTGTGGGCAGCAACCCGGATCGCTTCAGGCTCGTGCACGGCGAGCACCGCCAGTGCGAGCCGCGGGCCCACGCCGCTCACACTCAGCAGGACGTCAAAGACTTCGCGTTCGTCGTCGGAGGCAAAACCGAACAGGGTAAGCGAATCCTCGCGCACGATCAGCGAGGTGAAGAGCTTGCCTTCCTCGCCGGTGCGGAGGCGGCTGAGGGTCTGCGGTGTGGCGTTGACACTCATACCGGCACCGTTCAGGTCGATTACGGCAGAGGAAAGGCCAACGTGCGCTACTGTCCCGCGAAGGAAACTGATCAAAGCCGGGCTCCTGGTGTACTGCCGGACCCCTGGGAGCAGGACCGGCTATCCGAACATATCTACGAATACCCTAGCAAGCGCCGCAGACATTCAGCGCCCACGGCGCGCTTTCGCCTCGGCGTCGGCCCAGGCGCGCTGGGCCGGCGTCAGCGCCAGGCTGCCGGGGCCGGTGGTGGCCACGGCGGCGCCGCTGCCGGCCCGCCAGGCGTGGGTGATGGCAAGTGCCAGGGCATCTGCGGCGTCCGCCGGCCGCGGCGGCGCGTCCAGCCGGAGGATTTTCGTGACAAGTTTGGTCACGGCTTCCTTGTTGGAGGTGCCGCTGCCGGTCACGGCTGCTTTCACTTCCGACGGCGTGTGCAGAGCCACCGGGATCCCGCGCCGGGCCGCGGCGGCAATCACCACACCGGAGGCCTGCGCGACGCCCATCACCGTGCTGACGTTGAGCTGGGAAAAAACGCGTTCGACGGCGAGCACGTGGGGTTCGTAGCGGTCCAGCCACTCGTCGATGGCCAACGCAATCACCAGCAGGCGCTGGTCCAGGGTCTCCTCGGGAGAGGTACCCACCACCCCTACGGCCACCATCGTGGCCCGCCGGTTCCGTTCGACGTCGACAACGCCGATGCCGCAGCGGGTGAGGCCCGGGTCAACGCCCAATACGCGCAGGGTCACCCTGGGACATCCGCCCTAGGCCACAAAGCGGAAGGTCACTCAGCTTCCAGGGCGGCCTGGACTTCGTCGCTGAGGTCGGCGTTGCTGTAGACGTTCTGGACGTCGTCGAGTTCTTCCAGGGCGTCAACCAGCTTCATGAACTTCTTGGCGGCGTCGAGGTCCAGCGGAACCTGCATGGACGGCACAAACTCGGCTTCGTCGGTCTCGTACTCCATGCCGGCCTCCTTGAGGGCATCCCGGATGGCCTGGAGGTCGGTCGGCTCGGAGTGGATCTCGAAGCTGTCGCCGTTGTCCTTGACTTCTTCGGCTCCGGCGTCGAGGACGGCCATCAGGACGTCGTCCTCACTCAGGCCGTTCTTCGGCATCGAAACGACGCCTTTGCGGCTGAAGAGGTAGCTCACCGAACCCGGGTCGGCGATGGTGCCGCCGTTGCGGGAAATGGCCAGGCGGACCTCGGAAGCTGCGCGGTTCTTGTTGTCCGTCAGGCACTCGATCAGCAGCGCCGAACCCTGCGGGCCGCGGCATTCGTACATGATCTCCGTGTAGTCAACCACTTCACCGGTGAGGCCGGCGCCTCGCTTGATGGCGCGGTCGATGTTGTCGGCGGGCACCGACGTCTTCTTGGCCTTGGTGACGGCGAGTTCCAGGCCCGGGTTGCCGGCGAGGTCCGGTCCGCCCATACGTGCCGCGACTTCAATGTTCTTGATCAGTTTGGCGAACGATTTTGCGCGGCGGCTATCGAGGATGGCCTTCTTGTGCTTGGTCGTTGCCCATTTGGAGTGTCCTGACATGCTTACGCGTCTCCTCTGATCATGCGGATAAAAAGTTCATGTACGCGTTTCTCCCCAGTCACTTCCGGGTGGAAGGAGGTGGCCAACAGGTGGCCGGAACGCACTGCGACAATTCTAGCTGTCCCCGGCAGGCTGGCCACATGGGAGGCGTGCTCCGGGTCAGCAGGCTCAACCTGCGCCAGGATCTGCACGCCGGCTCCGACGCGTTCCACCCAAGGGCCGCGGATGAACACAGCATGCACTGGGGCAACGCCGGATTCCGTGGCGCTGAAGTCCAGGCCCTTGAAGTCCAGGTCCGTTTCGAACGACTCGCGCTGGCGGCCGAAGGCGTTGCGCCGCACCGTGATGTCCAGGCCGCCGAAGGTCTGCTGCGGGTTGCCGGCCAGGTCCGTGGCCGGATCGGCGATCCGATCGGCGAGGAGGATCATGCCGGCGCAGGAACCGTAGACCGGCAGTCCGTCGCGGATCCGGTCCTTCAACGGTCCGGCCAGCTCAAAGGCGCGGGCCAGCTTGTCGATGGCTGTTGATTCGCCGCCGGGAATGATGAGGCCGTCCAGGCCATCCAGTTCCGAAGGCCTGCGGATTCCGACGCCGGCGGCACCGGCAGCTTCCACGGCCCGGAGGTGCTCGCGGAAGTCGCCTTGGAGCGCCAGGACGCCGATCCGCAGGCCCGAGCCCACGCGTGCAGAAGCAGCCGAAAGGGGGTTTGTCATCCAATCAGCATAATGTGCGCGGCTCCCTGGGCATCGCCGGAAGCGCTTCCCGGGAAGGGTTCCATGCCGTGGCTGGGATATATTACAGAGCATGCTTTACATCAGTGTTCCGCTCGGCAAGCTCGTCCGCCGGGTCTCCCGGCTCAGGGGCGGCGGGTCCGCCCTGCCCGGGCTGGTGGTCGAGAAAATCGATCCCGGCTTTATGCAGCGGACGCTCGCCACGCTTCCCCACGGCGTTGCCGTGGTGAGCGGAACCAACGGCAAGACCACCACCACAAAAATGGTGGTGGAACTGCTGGAGAGCCAGGGCCTGAAGGTCTTCACCAACCGCACCGGCAGCAATTTCACCCGTGGTGTGGCGGCTGCCCTGCTGGGCGAAGTGGACTGGCGCGGCAGGCTCACCGCCGACGTCGCCGTCCTGGAACTCGACGAAGCCCACGCCGTGCATTTTGTGAACCGTGTTCCACCCCGGTACAGCCTCCTGCTCAACGTCCTGCGTGACCAGCTGGACCGGTTCGGCGAGATCGACAAGACGGCCCAGCTGCTGCAGCACATCGCCGACAAAACCTCCGGAACAGTGGTCCTCAACCGGGAAGATCCCCGGGTGGCCCGCATCGCGGACACCCTCACGGGCCAGGACGTCCAGTACTTCGGCCTGGACGATTCCCTCCTCAGCACCTTTCCCAACGACGACGACATGCGGGCAGCGCCCGGCAGTTCCGCCCCCACGGTGCTCCCCCACAAGCCGCCCGCCGACGTCGTACTCCGCAAAGTGGGGCCGGACACTGCCGATTTTGAGTACGACGGCGTCACGGTCACCACCGCGATGAAGCTCCGCGGCGTCTACAACATCTTTAATGCGGCCGCGGCGCTGACCCTGGCCCGCAGTATCTGTGGCGGGGGTGCCGCCACAGCCGACCACGCCACCCTGCTCACCGCACTGTCCCAGGTGGAACCGGCGTTTGGCCGCGGCGAAAGCCTCACGGTGGACGGCCAGCCACTGGACCTCGTGCTCGTCAAGAACCCCAGCGGTTTCCGGCTCGGACTGAAGTCCTTCCCCGCGGCCGGCTACGCCACCATGATCGCCATCAATGACAACTACGCCGACGGCCGGGACATGTCCTGGCTGTGGGACGTGGAATTCGATTCGCTCCGCGACGGCGGCGTGGACCAGCTGACCGGTTCCCGTGCCTACGACATGGCGCTGCGGCTGCAGTATGACGACGTCCGGATCGGCGGGGTCCAGCCGGAGATCGCGCCCGCACTGGCCGAGTTCATCCGTGAGGCCAAGGGCAAACCGAAGCGGATCTTCTGCACCTACACAGCCATGCTGGCCATCCGCCGCGAGCTGTCCAAAATCACCACAGTGGAGGTGGTCTCATGACCGCTGAATCAACCGGCATCGGGCCGGACGGCGTCGATCAGAATTCCAAGGGCACCATCCGCGTCCTGCAGCTCTACCCGCGGGACATGAACATCTACGGCGACTGGGGCAACGCCCTGGTGATCAAGCAGCGGATCGGCTGGCACGGCTATACCCCGGAGCTGCTGGAGTACAACGTCGGCGACGAATTTCCGGCCGATGTGGACCTCATCGTGGGCGGCGGCGGGCAAGACAGCGGCCAGCTGGTCATTCAGGATGACCTGCACTCACGCGCCGGCGTCCTGACCGGGCTGGCGGAGGACGGCGCGCCCATGCTGGTGATCTGCGGCCTGTATCAGCTGTTCGGACGCTTCTTCAAGACCCGCTTGGGTACGGTCATCCCTGGGATCGGCATCCTGGACGTGGAAACACACGGCACCGACGAACGCCTGATCGGCAACGTCAAGGTGGCCACACCGGAGTTCGGCGAGGTCCTGGGCTACGAGAACCACAGCGGGCAGACCACCCTGGGTGCCGGCGTCCGGCCGCTCGGCACCGTGGCCAAGGGCACCGGCAACAACAGCAGCGACGGCCACGAGGGTGCCCGCTACAAAAATGTGGTGGCCAGCTACCTGCACGGTTCCCTGCTGCCCAAGAACCCTGCCATCGCCGACTTCCTCATCAGTACCGCCGCCGAGCGTAAATACGGCACCTTCACGGCCGGCGCCCCGGACGACCGCTACGCAGTGCTGGCCCGGGAGCATGCGACGCGCCGTCCGCGCTGAGTGGCATTGCGACGGGTAGCACCACGCTGACGGTTTCCCCGGCGAAAGGCCTCAGGGGTCCTTGGTGATCAGCAGTTCGTGCGCTCCCGCAGCAGCCGCGCCCATCGAGTCCACCACGGTGGCGGTCCTCAGCCGGGTAGCGGCGTCGGCCTCGGGAGTCGCGCAGACGCCCTGCGGCGCGTCGGTTGCCACCGAACACCAGCGGTACGGGTCGCGGACAATCACTGAAGGGGCCCAGGCGAGGTCCGATGCCGTCCACTTCCCGGCCGCGTCCTGGCTGAACTGCGCCCGCACCAGCAGGCCCTCGTTGTTCACCACATACCAGGGCGACAGTTCAGTGACGCCGTTGCCCAGCCCGTAAACGATCCAGGTTCCCTTGTAGTTTTCGATGGGCAGCACCGAATGGGTGTGGTGGCCGTAGATCATGGTGAACTGGCCGCTGTCCACCAGGGCATGCGCCACTTCCTGCTGTTGGGCGTTGGCTTCGCTGGCATACTCCTCACCGGCATGCATGGCCCCGAGCACAATGTCCGCACCGAGAGCCCGTGCCTTGACGGCCTTGGCGATCATGGTGGGAGCATCCAGCATGTCCACCTGCCAGTCATATTCAGGGTATTGGCCGTTGAGCCCGTAAGTCCCCTGAATGATGGCGATCTTGGCGGCGTTGGTCTGCAGGATCAGGATTCCCTGCGATTCGGTCTGCGTGCGGTAGGAACCGGTGTGCTTCAGCCCCGCGGCATCCAGTGCATCCAGGGTGCGCAGCACTCCATCCGTGCTCCGGTCGATCGTGTGGTTACTCGCGGTGGTGCACGCCGCGTACCCCACCGCTTTGGACGCTGTAATGATTTGCGGCGGGACGTTGAACGACGGATACGCCGAGAACGGTCCGTCGGGCCCGGCCACAGGGGTTTCCTGATGGCAGATGGCGAGGTCGCTGGCGTGGATGTACTTGCGCTGGCCTTCGAGGAGTGGGGTGAAGTCCAGGCCTGTTTTCCCTGCCGCGGCAGCGTCGTCGCGGGCCTGCTGCCAGAGCTGGGTATGGATCAGCATGTCGCCGGTCACCAGCACGGACGTGCAGCGCAGGGTGGGGCAGACCGGCCCCGCGCCGGAGGTGGGAGTGGGCCTCGGGGTGGGGGTCGCCGTCGGGCTTGGCTGCCTTGTCCCGGCGCCGGTAGTCGCGGCTGCACCGGAGGACGGAGCGGTCTGTTCGGCGACCAGGCCGCATCCAGCCAGCAGGGCAGCGGCCAGGATGCCGGCGGAAACCGCAGCAGTGGAACGAACAGCAACAGCGCGCACCGAAGCAGCGCCCAACGTTTTCCCCATGCGTCATTGTAGGTCTGGCCGTCGGACAAATGCCGCAAAGGCGCGCGTTGAGAAGGATACGGCAGTATGAAAGGTTAGCGAGATGACGAATCCCTTCCTTAGTGCCAGCACCCTGCCTTATGGGTTGCCGCCTTTTGCCCACATCAGAGCATCCGATTACGCCGAGGCCATCGACGCTGGCCTGGCGGAACATCTGATGGAAATCCAGACGGTCGTGGAGAACCCGGCGCCGGCGAACTTCGAGAATACGGCTGTGGCCATGGAAAAGGCCGGCCAACTGCTCGAGCGGGCCACGGCCTCCTTCTTCACCCTCGCCTCAGCCGACGCGACAGACGAGATCCGTGACCTGGAGACCGAACTCTCACCCCGCATTTCGGCCCATCAGGACGAGATCTACCTCCAGCGGGCACTGTTCGACAGGTTCGCGGCGATTGACACCTCCGGGCTTGACCCTGAGTCCGTCCGGCTCGTGGAGGAGTATGTGAAGGAGTTCCGCCAGTCCGGGATCCGGCTCGACAAGCCGGGCCAGGAACGGCTGAAGGAAATCAACGCGGAGCTGTCCACACTGGGCACGGAGTATGGCCAACGGGTCAAGGCGGCCATGAAATCGGCCGCACTGCTGCTGGACACGGCAGAAGAGTTGGCCGGCTTGCCGGCCGACGATGTCGCCAGCGCCGCCGAGGCGGCCCGCGCCGTTGGCCACGACGGAAAATTCCTGCTGACGCTGATCCAGCCCAGCAACCAGCCCGCCCTGGCTGCCCTGGAAAACCGGGACGTCCGCCGTCGGCTGTTTGAGGCCTCCACCGGCCGGGGCAGTGACGGCGGTGGCCTCGACGTCCTGGAACTGGTCAGGTCGACGGCCCGCCTGCGCGCTGAAAAGGCAGCCCTTTTGGGTTTCGCCAACTATGCCGAACTCGTGGTGGACCGCCAGACGGCCCGCGACTTTGAGGCGGTCCGGTCCATGCTGAACAGGCTGGCCCCCGCCGCCGTACTTAATGCCGACGCCGAGGCTGCGGCGCTGGCCGAGGCGGCAGGGCATCCGCTGGAGGCCTGGGACTGGGCGTTTTACTCAGCCAAGGTGCGGCGGGATAAGTACGCAGTGGACGAGCAGGCGCTCCGCCCCTACTTCGAGCTGGACCGCGTTCTCCGGGACGGCGTCTTCTTCGCCGCCACATCCCTGTACGGCATCACCTTCCACGAACGGAAGGACCTCGCAGGTTACCACCCGGACGTCCGCGTCTGGGAAGTGCGGGACCAGGACGGCAGCGGGCTGGGGTTGTTCCTGGGCGACTACTACACCCGCGAATCCAAACGGGGCGGCGCCTGGATGAACTCGCTGGTGGAACAGTCGGGCCTGCTCGGCACCCGGCCCGTGGTGATCAACAACCTCAATATCTCCAAGCCGCCGGCAGGCGAGCCCACCCTACTGACGCTGGACGAGCTGCGCACCACTTTCCACGAGTTCGGACACGCGCTCCACGGCCTGTTATCGGACGTGGCGTATCCCCGGTTCGCCGGGACTGCTGTACCCCGCGACTTTGTGGAGTACCCGTCGCAGGTCAACGAGATGTGGATCCTGTGGCCGGAGGTGCTTGCACATTATGCCCGGCACCACGCCACCGGCGAACCTCTTCCGCAGCAGGTTGTGGACAAGCTGAACGACGCTCGGCTCTGGGGCGAAGGCTTCGGGACGACGGAATACCTCGGCGCTGCCTTGCTGGATCTGGCCTGGCATGTGCTGGACGAAACCGGAATCCCCGATGATGTGCCCGCGTTTGAGGCGAAGTCCCTCGCGGCCGCGGGCGTGGCGCATGCCCTGATCCCGCCGCGTTACCGAACCGGCTATTTCCAGCACATCTTCGCGGGAGACGGCTATGCGGCCGGTTACTACTCGTACATCTGGAGTGAGGTGCTGGACGCCGAAACCGTGGACTGGTTCACCGGGAACGGCGGCATAACGCGCGCCAACGGCGAACGCTTCCGCCAGGAGTTGCTCTCCCGCGGCAACAGCAGGGACCCGCTGGAATCCTTCCACGCACTCCGCGGCCGCAACGCCGAACTCGAACCCCTGCTGAAACGCCGCGGCCTGGGCTAACCACCGACGACGGCGGCGGGCCACCTGCATAAGGTGACCCGCCGCCGTCGTACTGCTTTAGAGCTGTTACCAGCCGCGCTCGGCGAGGCGGTGTGGCTGCGGGATGTCAGCGACGTTGATGCCCACCATGGCCTCGCCGAGGCCGCGGGAGGCCTTGGCGATGACGTCGGGGTCATCGAAGAACGTGGTGGCCTTGACCACGGCAGCGGCACGCTGGGCCGGGTTGCCGGACTTGAAGATACCGGAACCGACAAACACACCGTCAGCGCCGAGCTGCATCATCATCGCAGCGTCGGCCGGGGTGGCAATGCCGCCGGCGGTGAACAGCACCACGGGGAGCTTGCCGGCGGCGGCAACCTCCTTGACCAGTTCATACGGGGCCTGCAGTTCCTTGGCCGCGACGTAGAGCTCGTCCTCGGGCAGCGCGGCGAGCTTGGCGATCTCGGCGCGGATCTGGCGCATGTGCCCGGTCGCGTTGGAAACATCGCCGGTACCGGCCTCACCCTTGGAGCGGATCATGGCCGCGCCCTCGTTGATGCGGCGCAGCGCCTCACCGAGGTTGGTAGCGCCACAGACGAACGGTACCGTGAAGTTCCACTTATCGATGTGGTG
>NZ_PZKO01000031.1:0-102946 GCF_014926485.1 Pseudarthrobacter sp. AB1 | reverse complement strand
CCGACTCCGCCACCACGGCCTCATCGAACGCATCCCACACTCCCACCGCTACCGGGTCACCGACACCGGCCTTTCCACCGCCATGTTCATCAGCGCCGTTCACGACCGACTGCTCCCCACCGGCCTGGCCGACCTACAAACCCCGGTACCAACGAGGCTGCGGGCCGCCACTCGCGCCTACCAAACCGCGATCGACAACCTCACCCACGCCACGGGACTGGCCGCCTAAAACACGAATCTGACCCAGCCACCCAAAACACGACCCAAAAATCACGGCTTCGCCGACTTAGCCTTCTAGGGGGATGGGCGAACCGAAGCCTTGAACCGCCGTCGGGAATTTGCGAGGTGGCTGCGCATGGCGGCCGAGGCGGCGGTTTCATCGCCGTCGGCGATGGCGGCAGCGATGGAGCGGTGCTCGTGCACCACCTGGTCGAAGTGGTCCCGTGCGTAATGTTCGACGCCGGTGAGCAGCCGGGTGCGCGGCATCGCGATCATCGTTTGGCCCAGTGCGGCGAGGCAATCTGAGTAGAAAGGGTTGCCGGAGGCGGCTGCGATGGCCCGGTGGAACTCGAAGTCGGACTTCATGGCGTGTCCGGGGTGGTCGGCGCTTGCGGCGAATTGTTCCAGGGCAGCATTGACTGCCCTGAGTTGGCGGTCGGAGTGGTTGCGGGCGGCCAGGGCCGCAGCCTCGGCCTCCACGCCCAGCCGGAACTCCAGCAGGTGAAGTCGGTCTTCCACACTGGCCACGGGGCGGCTGCCCGGGACTGGCTGGGGCCCGTCGTCGGGCGGGGTCAGCGCGAAGCTGCCACGCCCGCGTTCGGTTTCCACCAGTCCTTCGGCCTGAAGGCGCGTCAGCGCCGAGCGGACCACGGTGCGGCTGACGCCGAAGTCACCCATCAGCGCGTTTTCGCTGGGAAGCTTATCGCCGGGCTGGATGACGCCGTCCACGATGCGGGTGCGAAGGTCGGCGGCGAGGTCCGCGGTCAGGTTCCGGCTCATGCGTTCAAGGTTACGCGCCGAACTCCACGGACTCTGTGGTCCAGGCGCGGGCCTGGTCACTGAGGGTTACGCCCAGGCCGGGACGGTCCGGGACCAGCATGCGGCCGTTCTTCGTTTCGAGGCGTTCGTTGAACAGCGGATCCAGCCAGTCGAAGTGCTCCACCCACGGTTCCCGCGGGTACGCCGCGGCGAGGTGCAGATGGATCTCCATGGCGAAGTGCGGCGCCAGGCCGAGTCCGCGCTCGTCTGCGAGGGCCGCAAGGCGCAGGAACTGGGTGATGCCGCCGACGCGGGGTGCGTCCGGCTGGATGATGTCGCAGCCGTTGGCGTTGATGAGGCTCTTATGTTCGGCCACGGACGCCAGCATCTCACCCGTGGCGATGGGCGTGTCAAGGACGTTGGCCAGGTGCGCATGGCCTTCGAAGTCGTAGGCATCCAGCGGCTCTTCGATCCAGATGAGGTTGAACTGCTCCAGCTGGCGGCCCATACGCAGGGCGGTGGCACGGTCCCACTGCTGGTTGGCATCCACCATCAGGGGAACATCCCAGCCGATGTGTTCGCGGATGCCGGCCACGCGGCGCAGGTCTTCGGCGGAATCGGGCAGGCCCACTTTGATCTTGATGCCGCCGATGCCTTCCTCGAGGAGGGCGGTGGCGCGGTCCTTGACCTCTTTGAGGGAGGCGTTGAGGAAGCCGCCGGAGGTGTTGTACGTCTGGACGGAGTCCCTGTAGGCGCCAAGGAACTTGGCCAACGAGAGGCCCGCGCGCTTGGCCTTGAGGTCGTAGAGAGCGATGTCGATGGCGGCGAGGGCCTGGGTGGCCACACCCGAGCGGCCCACGGAGGCACCGGCCCAAAGCAGCTTGGTGTAGATTCTGCCGATGTCGTTGGGGTCCTCGCCGATGAGTCCCTGCGCGATCTCCTTGGCGTGGGCGTACTGGGCGGGTCCGCCGGCGCGCTTGGAGTAGCTGAAGCCGATGCCGCTGTAGCCCAGTTCGGTGGTGATCTCCGCGAACAGGAACACCACTTCGGTCATCGGCTTCTGGCGGCCGGTGAAAACCTTGGCGTCACTGATGGGGACGGCCAGCGGCAGCCGCGCGGTGGAAAGTTTGACGTGCCGGATGAAGTCGACGGTACTCATGGTTGCTCCTCGAAAGCAGGCTGTCCGGGCTGCGTTGCCCTCCTACTTAGGATATAAGTATCCAACTTGTATTACAAGTGGCACGGGTCCGCGGCACGGGATCGTTCGGTCGTTTAATTTCCAGACTCCACCCGCACCTTTGTTGGTCAGAGTTGGGACGATCGAGCGCAGGTCATCTAGGTTTTGGGCGAGCCGGGCCGTGCTGTGGACCACCACAATGGTTCCGTCCCGTGTAAAGCGCATCAGTTCGCCCGGTTGTGTCCTGGCAATGTCCCGGCCGGAGGCCGTATCGCTGAGGGTCCTAGCCACGGACTCACCGTCGAGCCGGCGCTTCTGGCCCGGGCCCAGAGTGCTATCGGGCACGTACCCGATCCGCGGACCGCCGCTAAGTCCTTCCCAAGCCAAGACCGTCAGATTGAAACCTAAGACTTTCGTTGTGCTCATGCCAATGAATACGAGCTTGCGCACTACTCTGACGGTGTTTGAATGACTGCCTGACGTCAGTTTGGGGTGTAGCTCAGCAAGGCTAGCCATCGAGCTTATTCCGATGTGCGAAGCCGCGACTTTATGCGATTGCGTGGGACCGGGGCGTGGGTGCTTCGACTGCAGATTTCAATTCGTCCAGAGTCGGCGGGTTTGCTCCGGCTCGTTGAACAGTAATGGCCGCCGCTGCGGCTGCGGTGCGTCCCAGTTGCTCCAGGACTGCGGGGGCGAAGCCTTCGGTGCCGCGGGTGAGGAGGCCCAGGATCAGTGCGGCCATGTAGGAGTCTCCGGCGCCTATGGTGTCCGCGACCGTGGCTTTGACTGCGGGGATGGTGATGCTTGCGGCGGAGGACGTGAATTGGGAGCCTTCGGCCCCCTTGGTTATCACAGTCAGCCCGGTGCCCAGTCGGAGGATATGGTCCGCGGTTTCCTCCAGTGTGTTCCCGGGGTAGAGCCAGTGGGCGTCCTCGTCGCTGAGTTTGACGACGTCGGTCAGGGAGACGAGTTCTTCGAAGGTTGATTTCGCTTCGGCCTGGCTGCCAAGCAGGGATGGCCTGATGTTCGGGTCGTAGGTGATGAGGCAATGCTCATGGGCTTGTTCGAGCAGGGCTTTGACAGCACTGGCACCGGGATTAAGGAAGGTGGCTATGGAACCTGTGTGGAGAATTTTGGGGAAAGAGGTCGGCGTTGCTGGTGGCAGGTCCCAGTAGATGTCGAAGTCGTATGCGGCGGACCCGTCGGGTCCAAGGGTTGCTGTGGCTGTTGCGGTGCGGGCGAGGGATTTTGATCCAGGCAGGAGAGTTACTCCTGCCCGGCGGAGGTGGTCTTCTATCGATGTTCCGCGTGCATCGGGTGCGATGGCGGTGAGTAGGCCCGTGGTGACGCCCAGGAGCCCGAGGCCGTAGGCGACGTTGGCGGGCGATCCGCCGGGATGCTCCACCTGGCTGTTCGGGGTGGTGACCACATCGATCAGCGCTTCTCCGACAACGACGACATCTAGGGGCTGTTGGGCGTCATGCCGTGCTGCTTTGAGGTTTTCCATGTTTGCCTCTCGGGCAGGTGATGGTAGGGGGAGCGGGCAGGTGATTCTGCTGGCCGGTGGCCGCGGCAAATGACCTGCCGGGAACGTTTCGGGTTGGGCTAAGGCGCCGCTTTGATTTCGTTGATCGTGAGGTTGCGGAAAGTGGCAGTTCCTTCATGTGCGTAGAGACGGATGCCGTTGTCCCCTTCAAGGGGGAACACCCGGTGTGAGTGCACGACTCGTCCGTCTCCTACGAACATTTCGACGCTTGTGCGGTCCACGAGGATACGGAGTGTGAGGCGCCCTGCTGAGGGGTCGATGGGCGTCTGGCTTTCGCCGCCGGTTGGGTTGATGGTGGGTCTCCGGTTGAGGTACGCGAAAGGGCCGCGGAGGAACGCACCGGCGGCGACGTGCCGGCCCCCGCCGGCTGCACGGCATATCTCGAGACCGATGTTGGCGGGCGGTGTGGCCGGGTCCCATGCCAGCTCGCAGTTCAGGTCGTAGGCCAGTGACCGGATATCGAGGTCATGGGTGCCTGTTACAGTGACGTCACCAAGGCGGTGGCTGCGCTTGACGTGGTTGTCCAGGCCGGCTGTGGGGGCTGAGACGAGGTGGTAGCTTCCGCTTCCCTTCTTGAGGCGGATGTCGCGCACGATCATGTCATCGCCGTTATACGCGTCGGTCGCCAGGGTCGGTGTGTTGTGGGGGTAGTCCCAGAAGTTCGCCCATCCGAGCGCCCTGCGTAGGGTGGCATCCTCTGCACCGGAGGCGTCGTGATGGGGATAGGTCACTGCTCCGTAGAAGTCATAGCCGTAGTCGAGCCATTCCGGTTCGGCGTGGTCGGGAGTAAAGGTGGTGCCGTTGAAGGCCCCTGTCCAATACGCGTAGGTTGCCGGCAGGCCCCGGCTTTTGCCGTTGGCGCTGGTGCCAAGGATCCAGTGGGAAGTACCGTCGTCTGCGGTGATGCGGAATAGGTCGGGGCACTCAAGCAGCCCTAGATCCGTGCGGACGAATTCGCCGACGCGCTGCCAGGAGCGCAGGTTGGGAGATGTGTAGAAGCCAAGCTTCTGCCCTTCGGCGTTGACCATGAACCACTGCCCCCGGTCGGCGTCCCAGATTACCTTTGGGTCGCGGAAGTCCTGCACACCTGGGTTTGGCAGTACCGGGGCTGTGCCACCGGGTTGGAATGAGCGCCCACGGTCAGTCGAATACCAGAGGTATTGGGCTTGGCGGCCTTGGGGTGCCTGCGTTACGAGGGCTATCACAGCATTCTTGCCGTATCCGGCGGTGTTCCGTTCGTCGATGACAAGGCATCCTGACCAGCAGTCGCCGTTGTCGTTGCTGAACTTTGGGATGGCGACGCCGCGGTCGCGGAAGGAGACGTGGTCCGTGGTGGTCGCACGGCGCCACGATGTGCCTCCACCGCCCTGAAGGTAATCGCCGTTGTAGAGGTAGTAGTAGTGGTACTCGCCGTCGATGTAGATGGGCCGCTGTGGGTCGTTCTTCCAGTTGTCGGGGACGCTGAAGTGATAGGTCGGGCGCATACGGGTTGGTCCTTTTGAGAGCGGGTTGGCCGGCGCGGTCTCGGGAGTGTTTGGGGGCGCTGCTGCTGCCGACTCGGCGTATGAAGTGGAGAGTGCGAGCGATCCGGTGAGGGCAACCGCCCCACTTCCGGTCAGGAGAGCACGCCGAGAGACGGCGGGTGAATTTTCCATCGGTTCCCTTTCGGTGGGCAGCTTCGGTGCTGCTACTACGTGGATGTTGATGATTTTGGGCAGCGCAGGGCGTTGCCCCTTTTGGCTTGGATCTGATGGGGTGATTGGTCGCGCTATGACAGACGGGTCGACTCGTTCTTGGAACAGGAATGTCAGCAGCTGGATTGCGGCGCCTGGGCGGCCGGAGCGGCCGGTAGCGGGTGCCTGTGCGAAGCGGGGCGCAGTTCGTTCAGCGTTTGCTTCTCGGCTGGAGAGCTTCGCCATCGGCAGGTTGTGGTGCCGGCAGGGGTTCTGTCGCCAGTGCGTGGCCGCTGGCGCCGGCGCGTGGGCGGTAGAGGTGGCAGCGGACCCAGTGGCCGTTGAGGGGGTCGCCCACCTGGTGCCGGACCGGCTCCTCAGATGAGCAGCGCTGATCGGGGTCGTTCTCGAAGGCGCAGGTAGTGGAAGCCATGACGGCCTGCCGGAGCGTGGCGCGGTGAACGGGGTCGTAGGACCCGGCCCGGGCCGGGTCCGGGACGGCTGAGACCAGCAATTGTGTGTAGGGGTGGGCCGGATTGGCCAGCAGGTCCAGTGATTCGCCCTCTTCAACGATTTCGCCGGCGAACATGACGGCCGTCCGGTCCGCGAGGTACCGGGCGGAGGCGAGATCGTGGGTGATGTAGAGCATGGAGATGCCCCGCTCATCGCGCAGTTTCCGCATCAGGTTCAGCACCCCGATGCGGACGGATACGTCCAGCATGGACGTCGGTTCGTCGGCGAGGATGACTTCCGGTTCGACGGCGAGGGCGCGTGCGATCGCGACTCGTTGACGTTGTCCGCCGGAGAGCTCATGGGGGTAGGAGTTGAGCATGTCGGCTTGAAGCCCGACGGTAGTCATGAGCTCTTCGAGGCGGTGCCTGGTCTGCTCTTCGGAACCGCGTTGGCCGGTGCCGCCTTTGCCGTGGATCACGAGGGACCGTCGGAGGAAGTGCTCGACCCGGTGTGCGGGGTTAAGGGAGCCGAAGGGGTCCTGGAATACCATCTGCAGCTGGGATCGAAACATGCGTGAGGCGTGGAAACGGTCGCGCTTGAGGACGTCGACGCCGTCGAGCAGGATCTCGCCGGAGCTCGGCTTTTCCAGCCGGGCAACGCAGCGGGCCAAGGTGCTCTTACCCGAACCAGACTCTCCCACGAGGGCCACGATCTCTCCACGGCCAATGGTCAGGTCGATGCCGTGCAGGGCCCGGACGGACTCCCGGGAGAACAGGCCACCTATGGGGAAGGACTTTCCCAGTCCGCGGACCTCGAGGGCGGGCGTTTGGGTGGAAACGTCTGGACGTGATGAAGACTGTACAGCGTGGCTCATCGTTCGGCTCCTTCCATGATGGCGGCGTCAGCCGCTGAAGCGTCGGCACTGACAGGTGCCACGAAATGGCCGGGTGCTGCTTCGGTGAGGTCCGGGATGTTCCGGAACTTCACGCCGTCGGGCAGTCCCGTCAGCGGAACCCGCGGACCGGTGAGCGGCGGGAACGCGCCCATCAGCGCCTGAGTATAGGGGTGGCGGGGGTTGGCGTAGACGTCCTGGGCTTTCGCGGTTTCCACGATCCGGCCTCCGTACATCACGGCCATGCGGTGCGAGAGCTCCACCATGAGGGACATGTCGTGGGTGATGAAGAGAACGGAGAAACCAAGTTCGCGTTGGAGTTCCTTGATTTGGGCCATGATTTCCTGCTGCACCACCACGTCCAGCGCGGTGGTGGGTTCGTCGAGGATCAACAGGGACGGCTTGAGCGCCACGGCCATGGCGATCACGGCGCGCTGCCGCATGCCGCCCGAGAGCTGGTGCGGGTAGGACTTGAGGCGTGCGGGGTCGATCCTCACCAATTCGAGCAACTCACCGGCACGCCGCAGCGATTCCTTGCGCGAGTAGCCCGCATGGGTGGTGAAAATATCCACGATCTGCTCGCCGATGGTCAGCACCGGGTTGAGCGAGTTCATGGCCGATTGGAACACCATGGCCACGTCCTGCCAGCGGAAGCGCCGCAGCTCCTCCGGGCTCATGGCCAGGACGTCCTTGCCGCCGAAGGAGATGCTGCCGCCGGCGATCTTCGCGGGATCCTTCAGGAGCCGCATGATCGAGTTGGCGATGGTGGACTTCCCACAGCCGGACTCGCCCGCCAGCCCGAACACCTCACCGGTGCCGATGCTGAAGGAAACACGGTCGACGGCGGTGGTGGAGCGGGTGTCGCCGATGTACTTGACGGTGAGGTTCTTGACCTCCAGGACGGGCTCGTGGGAGCCGAAGGAAACTTGGGAGACTGTCACTTGGCGGCGCTCCTTTCGGTAATTTTTGGGGTTTTGATCTTCCGCAGCCGCGGATTAGTGACTTCGTCCACGGCGTAGTTGATGAGCGCCAGCGCGAACGCGACCAGCGCGATGCAGACACCCGAGGGAACAAAGACCCACCAGCTGCCGGTCAGCAAGGCGCCCTCGTTGCCGGCCCAGAAGAGGTTGTTGCCCCAGGAGACCGTGCTGACGTCACCCAAGCCAAGGAACTCCAGGCCTGCCTGGGCGCCGATGCCGTAGATCACGCAGGCCAGCAGGGTACTCATGACGATCGAGGCCATGTTCGGCAGGATCTCGCGGAACATGATCCGGCCCGCCCGTTCGCCGGACACCACAGCCGCGGCCACAAAGTCCTTCGAGCGGATGGACAGCGCCTGAGAGCGCAATACACGCGCCGACCCAGCCCAGCCGGTGACAACGAGGACCAGGATCACGGTTCCCAAACCCGGCGGCAGGAACGCTGCCAGGATGACAAGGAGCGGCAGTCCCGGCAGGAGCAGGAACACGTTGGTCACCAGGGACAGTGCCTCGTCAGTGAACTTGCCGAAGTACGCCGAGGCCAGGCCTACCAAAATGCCGATGAAGGTGGATGCGAAGCCAACAGTCAACCCAACGAACAGGGAACTGCGCGAGCCGTGGACAGTCAGGGCAAGCACGTTTTGACCTTTGGCCGTGGTGCCGAGCCAGTGCTCCGGAGACGGTTCCAGCGAGGCCATCGCGGTGATCCGCGACGGGTCTCCGGGGAACAGCACGGGGGCCAGCAACGCAAGCGCAATGAACACGAGCATCACGATCATGCCCACCAGGGCCTTCTTGTTGGTGATAAGTCCGTGAACGAAACTGCGGTTGGGCTTGCGGGCAGCTGCGGGCTCAGTGGGCTCAACGGGCTGCTTCAGAATTGCGGTTGTCATGATGGGTCCCTCAGTTGCTGCGCACGCGCGGGTCGAGGCGGACGTAGAGGATGTCCACCAGAAAGTTCGCCAGCAGCACGGCGGCGGTGATGGTCAGGAACAGACCCTGCATCAGCGGGTAGTCGAGGCCTTGGACGGCGTTGAGGAGCTGGTAGCCAACACCGGGGTACGCGAACACCACCTCGGTGAGCAGCGCACCACCCACCACGAAGCCCAGCCCCATGCCGAAGCTCGTGACCGACGGGAGCATGGCGTTCCTTGCCGCATAGCGGAGCATGATGCGGCCCGGCCGGAGACCCTTGGCCTCGGCCATGGTGATGTAGTCCTCGGAGTTCGTGGCGATCATCGTGTTCCGCATGCCCAACATCCAGCCGCCAAGGGATACCAGCACGATAGTCAACGCCGGGAGTACAAGGTGCGCACCGACGTCGCCGATGAACTCCCAGGTAAACGCGGGCTCCAAACCGGCCGTGAACGCGTGGCGGATCGGGAACCAGCCCAGCACCACGCCAAACAGGTACAGCGCACCCATCGCGAGCCAGAAATAGGGGAAGGAACCGATGAACACCAGCACCGGCGGCAGCGCCGAATCGATCACGCCGCCCCGCCGCCACGCCGCCAGGATGCCAAGCAGATTACCCACGACGGCGGCAATCACCAGCGCGGTCCCGCCCAGCAGGAGGGTCCACCCGATCTGGGACGAGATGACCTCGGTGACCGGCGTGGGGAAACGGGAGATCGAGACGCCCATTTGCCCCGTGAACACGTTGTGCAGGTAGCCGATGTATTGCTCCCACAGGGGCCGGTCATCCACGCCGAGCAGCTTGCGCAGCGCCTCGATCTGTTCAGGCTGCATGCGGTCCTGGGAGCGGGCGAACATGCGGGAGACGGGGTCGCCGGGCATAAAGCGCGGGAGCAGGAAATTCAGGGTGATCGATGCCCAGAAGGCGATCAGGTAGAAACCCAGGCGGCGAAGGATAAAGCGCACGGTTTCCCTCCATTTCGGGAATTGCGGAAAGTTTGAGGCACGCCCGGCGGGGTTGACCCTCGATGCGGCGAGGCGCCGCCGGGCGTGCAGTTCAGGGCTGGTCGCCGGGGATGCCGGCGACCAGCGCACTGGGAGTAGCTACTTGCGCGGTTCCAGCGTGGTCAGAACCAGGACAGTGGTGGGTGCACGGACCGAGAGGGTTGCGTACGGGTTGTCCTGGGTGGGCCAGCCGGTGAAGCGGGTGTCGTTGAAGGCACCCCATTCCGGGCCGGAGAAGAGCGGGACCAGCGGAGCGGCGTCATTGTACTCTTCCTGCAGCTTGTTGGCGATGTCCTTCTGCTTGGACTCGTCGGACTCGGCCGCGAACTCGGCCAGCAGGGCATCAGCCTTGGTGTCGCCGAAGCGGTGGTAGTTGTCGAAAGTCTTGGTGCCTACTGGCTTAACGCTTGCGGTGCCCATGGACGTGTTGAAGTACTTGTACGGGCTGGGTTCGTTGGCACTCCAGACGATGCCGGAGTCGAAGTCGCCGGTCTCGTAGCCAGCCACCACGGCAGCCCAGTCCGGAGAATCAACCTTGACCGTCACGCCAACCTCAGAAAGGTTTTGTGAGATCACATTGGCCACGGACAACCAGTCAGAGGACGTCGCACCCACGGAAATCTTGAACTCAAACGGCTTGCCGTCCTTGAGCGTGCGCTTGCCGTCAGCACCCTTGGGGTAGCCGGCCTTATCCAGGAGGTCGCTTGCCGCCTGTACATCAAGCTTGGTCCAGGTGCAGTTGTCCTTAACCTCGTTGCTCTTCCAGGTTTCGTAGTTGCCGGAGAGTCCCGTGCAGTCGGCCGGCTTGGCATAGCCGCTCATGCCGATCTTAGTGACCTGATCACGGTCCACAGCCATGCTCAGCGCCTTGCGGACATCAACATCGTTGAATGGGGCCTTGGTGGTATTGAGCTGCCAGTTGATCATGGCACCCGTGGCCGGGAACCAGTACTGACGGTGTTCCGGATCCTTGGAGACGAACGTCTTTTCAATGTTCGGAATGTACTGCGGAGCCCAGTCCACGTCGCCGTTCGCGGCAGCGAGGTTCGCGCCGTCGTTCCCTGCGAATGCGAGCATCTTAATGCCGGCGATCTTCTGCTTTTCCGGCTGCCAGTAGTTGGGGTTCTTCTTCAGCACGAAGGACTGGGCCTGGAAGCTGTCCACCTCCGTGTACGGTCCGGTGCCCACCGGCTTGGCGTTGGCGTCCTTTTCCGGATCGGCCAGCGCGGACCAGATGTGCTTGGGCAGGATGCTGAGCTGGCCGACGTCGTGCAGCGCGGGGGACCATGGCTTGTTGAAGTTGAACGTGACCTTGTTGCCTGCTGCCGTAACGCCGTCGAGGTACTCGTAGCCGCCCTTAAGCTTCTTCTGCAGCTCGAAGGTGTAAGCCACGTCGTCGGCAACGAACGGCTGGCCATCGGACCACTTCACCCCGTCACGCAAGGTGAAGGTGATGGACTTTCCGTCCTCGGCTGCCTTCCAGTCGGTGGCCAGCCACGGCACGGTGTCTCCCTTGGCCGGGTTGAAGATCAGGAGAGACTCGTAAATGGACTGCTGGACCATCGGGTTGACCGTCGGTGCAAACGGGTTGAAGTTCTGCACGAAGGTGCCCATGTCCTCACGCGGGATAGTGAGGAACGCGCTGGCGTTAGCCGCGGCGTCGGTGCCGCCAGATTTGTTGCCGGTGGCCGAGCAGCCGGTCAGCAGCATCGCGCCTACCGCCAGTCCGGCCGCGGCAATGCGGGCGGACTTGAAGAATTTGGGTTGTGTCATGATGGGTTATCTCTTTCCTGTCTTCATCAGCAAGGTGAAGGGTGGGTGGGGTTTGCTCTTCGACGTTGATTTCGCGGTCAGACCGAAGAGCGTTCTACCAGCGGACAGTCGACCAACTGCTGGTCGGCAGTGATCGGCTGTCCTGCTGTAAGGGCGGCGAGCGTCTGGACTCCCAGAGCGCCCATCTTTTCGAACGGCAACGCAACCGTGGTCAGCTTGGGCCTGAGGTAGGCGGCAATGAGTTCCTGGTTGTCGAAGCCGATCACGGCGATGTCCCCGGGGATGGCCAGACCGCGTTCCTTGATGGCGTCGTAGGCGCCCATGGCCATGCGGTCATTGAGGCAAAAAAGGGCGGTTGGCCTGTCCTTGGCGGGGTACCGGTCAAGGATGTGGCAGGCAGCGTCGTAGCCGCCGTCGGCCGTCGCATACCCGGCCATCACCAGCTCCGGATCAAGCTCCAGGCCCGCGTCGGCCAGGGCCTCCCGGACGCCCTGCAAACGCCCAACAGCTGCCGGGATGCTCGGATCCAGGTTGATCACACCGATCCTGGTGTGGCCGGCCCGGAGGAGCCGTTCGACGGCGACCCGTCCGCCCGCCCGTTCGTCAGGGACGATCGAAGGCAGCTTCCCGTCCAGGTCGAAACAGTTGATAAGCACCGAGGGCACTTCGTGGGCGCTTCGGGGAACATGTACGCCGCGGTGGTGCGTTGCGGCGTACAGCAAACCTTCGACCCGCTGTTCCAGCAGCTTCTCGACGGCGGCATCCTCCATGCCCTGGTTGGGGCCGGCCTCAACACCCTGGTCCGATGGGGCGATGAGGAGGAATCGGCGGTCAATCCAGGCCTGGTCCTGGGCGCCTTTGATGATGTCCACTGCGAAGGGTGCGGTGACGATCTCGGTGACGATTCCGTACCAGTCGCTGCGCTGGGATGCCAACGCCCTCGCCCCGGCATTTGGACGGTAACCCAACGTCTGAACCGCGTCGGCGATGCGGGTCCGCGTCTCTTCCGAGATGCTGGCGTTTTCGCGGTTGCTCAGCACGAATGAAACAGCCGTCCGGGACACTCCGGCATGCTTGGCGACGTCATTCATGGTGACGCCACGCTGCCTTGCAGTGCCGGCCTTGTTTGGGGAGGTGGTTTTCGCCATTGAATGCTCCGGTGTTCGGTCGTTGTGCTGGGTGATGCCAGTACTAACGGGTTTAGAGTCTGTCGGTTTTGCCGCAGTAACCCGCGTTACTAGCGGGCTGTGATCCAAGTTACTCGCGTTACTTCCGGGTGTCAACAAATTTTCGTGTCGATGGGTGTGGGCTTGGGTTACGGAGTGCGGCTAAGCCGGAACATCCAGCGCCGCCGTCCCTGGTGGGCCCGCAGGGCGGTTCAGGGACGGTTCTTGAAGGATTCGACTTTGCCCGGGTCTCTTTCGATCACGGGGCCGAGGATGTCTTCGATCCTCTGGAGCAGTTCAGGGTCGAGTTTGACTCCTGCGGCCTGGACGTTGTCTACAAGCTGCTCGGGCCGGGATGCTCCGACGATGGCTGCTGAGACGTTGGGGTTCTGCAGTACCCATGCGACAGCGAAGGCTGCCATTGACAGTCCGGTCTCTTCGGCCAGGGGTTTCAGTTGCTGGACACGGTTAAGGATGTCCTCGCTGAGAAAACGGTGGTCGTTCTTGAGGTCGCCGTTGTCGGCACGGAAGCGGGAGCCTTGCGGAGCTGCCGCACCGGGGGCGTACTTGCCCGTGAGCACTCCCTGGGCGAGCGGAGACCAGCAGATCTGCCCGATGCCCAGTTCCTCGCTGAGGGGAACGATCTCCTGTTCGATCACGCGCCAGAGCATGGAATACTGCGGCTGGTTGGAGATGAGCTGGACGCCAAGTTTGTTGGCAAGGGCCACTCCGGACCGTATCTCGTCCGTCGTCCATTCCGACACCCCGATGTAGTGCGCTTTCCCGGCCCTGACGATGTCGGCGAAGGCCTGCATGGTCTCTTCCAGGGGGGTCTCGTAGTCGTACCTGTGAGCCTGGTAGAGATCGACGTAGTCGGTTTGGAGCCGGCGAAGCGATGAGTTGATGGACTCCATGACGTGCTTGCGGGACAGGCCACGGTCGTTCCGGCCCTCCCCGGTGGGGAAATAGGCCTTGGTGAAAATCTCCACGCTTTCACGGCGTGTTCCTTTTAGCGCCTCGCCCAACGCTTCCTCGGCCCGGGTGCCGGCATAGGCATCGGCCGTGTCGAAAGTGGTGATGCCCAGGTCCAGTGCCTGCTTGACGCATTGCGTCGCAGCGGCCTGATTGATCTGCTCACCGTGAGTGAACCAGTTTCCGTAGGCGATTTCGCTTATGTATAGGCCGGAGGATCCCAGCTTGCGGTGTTCCATCAGGCTTTTTCACTTCCAAGGTCGGTGAGTTGGAGCGCAGCGTCGACTGTGCCGCTGGCGGAGTAGAGGGAGAGGGATGTTTGGGCGGCACCGGGGAAGATCAGTTCGGTCACGGTGACTAGCCCAGCGTTCACGAAGACTTCCACCGAGCAGTGGTCAACGAAGACCTGCAGGGTGTAGCTCCCGTCCGGTTGAGCAGTAATTGGGGCGCGGCTGGTGGAGGGAAAGGCTTCATGGAAGCCCGTGTCACCGGAGTTGGTGCGGTCCACTATGAGTTCTCCGTTTCCGGGGCGGATCCCGATCCGTGTCCCGACCGTGCCGTCGGCTGACCCCCGTACCACAAGGCCGAATTCCTCGGCACTACCGGGTGTGAAGGTGATGTCAACGAGCTGCACTGCCGCGCCGCCCTCAATCGGTGTCGGGCCGTCTACGATTACCCGCTGCACGGGACCGGGTTCCGAAGTTGCTGTCCCTTCCGGCACGGGTTGCTGCACGAGCCGGGGTTGCCCGTTCACGGAAACGAGGGACACATCCCGGACGAGGCTCATGGGGCTGCGCCAGGGCGAGGTGGGAATGTGGTTGGCATACTGCCAGTTGTTCATCCAGCCGATCATCAGCCGCCGGTCGTCCGGGACATTGCTGAACGAGACGGCGGCGTAGTAATCACGGCCCCAGTCCAGCCACAGGTAGTCGGTTACGCGCTCCGGGTCCTGCATCCCCTCGGTGAGGGTTGTCTCGGAGCTGAACGTGACGCCGTCGAACTGTCCCACAAAGTACTGGCCTGCTGATCCGCCGTTTGGGCCCCCCGGGTTCATGTTCACCGTTAGGACCCATTTCATGGCCGCAGCATCACCGTCCAGCGGCAGCTCAAAGAGGTCCGGGCATTCCCAGATCCCACCGGTGCCGTTTGCGGGGCCGAAGGTGCTGAGGTATTCCCAGTTCTTGAGGTCCTCCGAGCGGTAAAGCAGAACACTGAAGTCATGTGCTTCCACTGCCACCATCACCCAGTAGCTGCCGGCCGGGCCGCTGTAGCGGAAGACCTTCGGGTCCCGGAATTCCGGTGAGTGCCTGGTCAGGACCGGGTTGTGGGCGTACTTGGTCCAGGTGTAGCCGCCGTCGGTGCTCCACGCGATTGACTGGGCCTGGGTGCCCTGGTGGGGGGAACCCGGTTTGTACGCGCTCGTGTAGATGGCCACCAGGGGGGCCTTCCCCTCCGCGCCGAATCCGCTGGTGTTGTAAGTGTCCACCACGATGCTGCCGGAGTAGATTTCCTCGGTGTCATCGCAGGGGATCGCCACCGGTTGTTCCTTCCAGCTGACCAGGTCTGTGGAGGTGGCATGGCCCCATGACATGTTGCTGTGGACGTTTCCGAAGGGGTTGTTCTGGTAATACAGATGGTAGATGCCCTCGTGGAAGACCAGTCCGTTGGGATCGTTAAGCCACGTGTCCCTGGCGGCATAGTGCATGGCTGGCCTGTAGGTCTCACGGGTGGAGGTGACGCTGTTCATTGTTCTCGTTTCATGGCCGTGTGTGAGGTCCGCGGACCTGTGGAGGCGTGCATTGGCGTGCAGGAGTAGCCCGGTCTCCGACAGGCTGCCCCGGGGCAGGGGTGCAGGAGACAGTTGTTCAGGAGCTCATTTTTGGGCGTACTCCTGGCGGGCGGACTTGAAGAATTTGGGTTGTGTCATGATGGGTTATCTCTTTCCTGTCTTCATCAGCAAGGTGAAGGGTGGGTGGGGGTTTGCTCTTCGACGTTGATTTCGCGGTCAGACCGAAGAGCGTTCTAGCAGCGGACAGTCGACCAACTGCTGGTCGGCAGTGATCGGCTGTCCTGCTGTAAGGGCGGCGAGCGTCTGGACTCCCAGAGCGCCCATCTTTTCGAACGGCAACGCAACCGTGGTCAGCTTGGGCCTGAGGTAGGCGGCAATGAGTTCCTGGTTGTCGAAGCCGATCACGGCGATGTCCCCGGGGATGGCCAGACCGCGTTCCTTGATGGCGTCGTAGGCGCCCATGGCCGTCGCATACCCGGCCACCACCAGCTCCGGATCAAGCTCCAGGCCCGCGTCGGCCAAGGCCTCCCGGACGCCCTGCAAACGCCCAACAGCTGCCCGGTGAGCAACGCCGGAGAGCGGTTCGGATCCCTGATCAATAGTGGTTTCCGCCATTGAATACTCCAGTGGTCTTCGTTGAACTGGGTGATGCCAGTACGGAGAGATTTGTAGTGGTGTTCCTAGTAACCCGCGTTACTGAGCGCGCGTGATCTAGGTTACCCGCGTTACCTCTTCAGTGTCAAAGAGTTTTCTAAGTTGAGGGTCGGGCAAGCTGGTTATACGGCGAGAACCTGCCGACTTGGGTGTGCTTCGCCAAGGAAACCTTTAGTTACTTCCACTTCTGTTGTTTGAACGCCGATAGCGGACCTTCCGTCTAGCTGCCGCGGTCCCAGCCAAGACGTGGTGGCCGCACGGCAGGGGAGTGGTTTGCTCGACCTTGGCGTGGCGCAGGTATTGGTAGACCGTTTTCCTGCTGATGCCGTAGTCATGGGCAAGGGTGGCTTTCGGAATGCCGGTGCCGGCGCGTTGGACCAGTTCGGCGGCTCGTTCCGGTGTGAGGGTCTTTTGCCGTCCTTTGTAGGCGCCGCGCTGTTTCGCCAAAGCGATGTGGTACGGGCCTCTTTTGCGGGGACGGTGGTGGAGTGGTTTGACTTTGCCATCTACGGCTACATGGCAACTCATATTGCCGCGACATTCTTCTCATCCAAGGATCCGGTAACGGGTCTGCTGGAGACGTTCGCCGTGTTCGCTGTGGCGTTCGCGCTGCGGCCCTTGGGCGGAATCTTCTTCGGACGGCTGGGCGACCGTCTTGGACGTAAAAAGATCCTGGTGCTGACCGTCCTGCTCATGTCCGGATCTACGGCCGCTATCGGGCTTATCCCAAGCCACGAGACGATCGGTATTTGGGCCGCCGTCCTGTTGGTGCTTGCCCGGTGTTTGCAGGGCTTTTCCGCCGGCGGCGAATACGCGGGCGCCACTATCTACGTCGTCGAGCAAAGCCCCGACAGGCGCAGGGCCCGCTACTCGTCCGCCATGTCCGCGGCGACGTTCTCCTCGTTCGCCCTCGCGGCTGGACTCGGAGCGCTGCTTAGCTTCTTCCTGCCTGCCGAGGCCATGGGTGATTGGGGTTGGCGCATCCTCTTCCTGCTGTCCGTGCCGATGGGCCTGATCGCCTTCTATATCCGTGCCAAGCTCCATGAGTCCCCTGAGTTCCAGGCGATGATCGATGATTCCGCCTCCCGGCCGTCCCCGTCCTTGGGAGCGGTCTTCCGCACTCAGTGGCCCGCGATGCTGCGCCTGGGCGGGTTCGTGATGCTCACGGCCGTCTCCTTCTATATCTACTCCACATACATGTCGACCTTCCTGATCAAGGTTGTCGGCCTGCCCCAGCACCTCGCGTTGTTCTCGAGCTTGATCTCGCTGACCCTGGCGACGGCGCTTGCCCCCGTCATGGGCCGCGTCTCGGATCGCATCGGACGCCGCCGCACCATGCAGACCGCGGCTGGCCTGGTCGCTGTCCTCACCATTCCGGCGTACATGATCGCCGAACAGGGAACGTTCGCAACCGCCGTTGCCAGCCAGCTGCTCATAGGACTGGGCGCCGTGACCGCTAATGTGGTGACTTCGGTCCTGATGTCGGAAATGTTCTCGACCGACGTGCGCTTCGCGGCATCGGGCACCTGTTACAACATCACGTACGCGGTGTTCGGCGGCACGGCACCCTTCCTGGCGACCTGGCTGGTGGCCGGGACCGGATACTCGCTCTCCCCCGCGATCTACGTCGCAGCCATCGCCGTCGCATCATTCCTCGTCGCTACGTTCCTGATCCCCGAGACCGCCGGACGACCCCTGCGCCGCTACCACGACGACCCCGTTCCCGCCGAGCCCGCGCGCGCCGTGGCCTCCCAGACGGTGCCGGGGGCCTGAGGTCCGAGAGGACGAAAATGGCCGGCCCAATGTCAGGACCCGCCCGGGTCCGGACAGCGGGCCGGCCGTCCCTTTTTAGTCGCGGTTGCCGCCCAGCCGGTCGGTGACCTTCGTCGCGGCCAGCACACGACGTTGCCCAAGTCCGGCGCTGGTCCGGGGAGATTTCGGCCGTGCGGCGCCGACAGCCGAATACACCCCCGACGGCTCCTCTGTAGTCGCGGACCGGTGTAGAAAAGCCGCACTCCTGACGGTCCGTGAAGTCGTCACTGAACGCCCAAACCCCAAGTGCGGGCCAGGCTCAGTGGGGTGCGCTCTAACATCAGTTCCAAAGCGGGGGGGCTGCTGACCGGGCTGGGGCGGAATGCCGGGGCCGATCACGATGGCACAGATCCGCCGGTGGATGACATGGGCGGTCGGCGAGGGCCGGTAGAGCGGGAGGTGTTCATGCCGCCAATGATCTCCGGCTGAAGCGAATGGCTCCCGGGCTCCAAGTGTGGCAACGGCTCAGGGCCACCAATTTTCCCGTACCGGCGGGTGATTGAGGGATTCTGGCTGGTCAGTTTTCTGAGTAAACCTGGCCTGTTCAACGCGGTCATCTTCTTTCTCATCGCGGTCATGTTCGTGAAGAAACGCCAGCACGGCCTTCGCGGTCACAGGATCCTGGTCGACGGGAGAAAAGGCATCTGCGTGGCGTTGCGCGCGTCGTAGCGGTGATCAACTCTTTCGTGACCCTTGGAGGCCCTGCTCTGGCAACCGTGAACCGACGGGCGTAGCGTTCGAATTGAACGACGGCGGCGGTCGTAGCCTGACCAGGGACCGGCACGCTGGCCGTATGGTGCCAATCCGTTTGAGGAGCCGGAAATGGCTGGATGGAATGCTGATACGGCGGCCGGGCCGCTGGGCGCCGGGACGATCACGTTGGTGGAAGGTTCGTCTTTCTGCATCTCGCTGCCGAATGGGGACATCCAACCCGAGCTGCCGCACGGGGTCTTCTTCCAGGACACGCGTATCCTGTCCCGCTGGAGCCTTACCGTCAACGGCCAGCTGCTGGAGCCGTTGGCGGCGGAAACGAAGGAACCTTACCGGGCGTTGTTTGCGGGCCGTGTTGCCCGTTCTGACGGGTATGCGGACAGCCCGCTGCTTGTGGAGCGGCTGCGCGAGGTGGGTGTCGGCATTACAGAGGAGATTACGGTCTGGAACTACTCGCTGGATCCGGTCGAATGCGTGGTCTCGCTCAGCGTCGAAGCGGATTTCGCCGATCTGTTCGAGGTCAAGGAGGCGCGCATCCTCCGGCACTGGGACGAAACCCGGCAGCCGGACGCAGGTTCGCTGACGATCAGGGGCACTTGGCAGGATGCCCGCAAGGGGATCGTCATCAACGCGGACGGCGCCGACTACGTTGGTGCGGACGCCCTGGCATATCGCACAGTTGTCCCGCCGCACGGCCACTGGAGCACCGTGCTAAGCGTGATGCCTGCCGTGGACGGAACCGGCCCGGCTGCACCGTTTGTTCATCCGGCACCGGGCGATATCTCTCCCCGGGACCGGCGCCGGATGGAGTGGGTGGCGAGGATTCCGGTGCTGCAGATGGGCAACCGTTCCATCGAACGCACCCTGCAGCGCAGCTACGACGATCTGGGCGCGCTCAGGATCGAAGACCCCGACCACCCGGACCGGGTGGTGGTCGCCGCCGGGGCACCATGGTTCATGACCCTGTTCGGCCGCGACTCACTCTGGGCCTCGGAAATGGCTCTGCCGGTAGACCCGTCCCTGGCCCTGGGCACGCTGCAGACGCTGGCCGACCGCCAGGGCCAGGTGCTGGACCCGATGAGCGAGGAGGAACCGGGTAAGATCCTGCACGAGGTCCGGCTCGGCGTCTCCAGCGGACTGTCCTTGGGCGGCAAGCCGGAATATTATGGCAGCGTCGACGCGACCCCGCTGTTTGTGAGCGTGCTCGGGGCCGTCAGCCGCTGGGGCTTCGCCAAGGAGACCATAGCCGCCCTGCTGCCGAACGCGGACCGGGCACTGGACTGGATCCGGGACTACGGGGACCGCGACGGCGACGGCTTCGTCGAATATGAACGCCTTAATAATCGGGGGCTGATCAACCAAGGCTGGAAGGATTCCTGGGACGGGATCAACTTCGCCGACGGCACCTTGGCAGAGCCGCCGATCGCCCTGTGCGAGGTCCAAGCCTACGTCTACTCGGCGTACATGGCGCGTGCGTGGATGGCCTACGACGCCGGCGACACGGCGGTGGGTGACGAGCTCACCGCCCGGGCGGCAGAGCTGAAAAAACGGTTCAACGAACAGTTCTGGCTGCCCGATCGCGGGTACTACGCGATCGCGTTGGATAAGGACAAGCGCCCGGTGGATGCTTGCGCCTCTAATATGGGCCACTGCCTCTGGTTCGGTCTGGTGGATGAGGACAAGGCACCGCTGGTAGCCGAGAAGCTGATGTCCCCGCAGATGTTCTCCGGTTGGGGCGTTCGCACCCTGGCTTCCGACATGGGGGCTTACAACCCTGCGAGCTACCATAACGGCTCGGTCTGGCCGCACGACAACGCAATTATTGCGGCCGGCCTGGTGCGCTATGGTTTCGTGGAAGAAGCGCAGCGGATCGCTACGGCCCTGCTGGAGGCGGCCCGGTACTCGGAGGGCCGGCTGCCCGAACTCTTCTGCGGCTTCGACAGGGAACGGTTCACCCAGCCGGTGCCCTATCCGACGGCGTGTTCGCCGCAGGCATGGGCCGCGACGGCGCCGATCCTGCTGGTGACAAGCCTGATGCGCTATGACGCGCATGTATCCCGTGGCGGTCTGTGGCTGGACCCGGTACTGCCGGAGGCCTACGGCGACCTGCACATCACCAATGCCCCCATGGCCGGTGGCCGGATTACCATCGACATTTCCGGTTCCACCACCTCCGTCCAAGGGCTGCCCGAGGGCATGGCGCTGCACCGCGGGCACCGGCCGTGGATGACCGAGCTGGTGGAGCAGGCCAAGCTGCGCAAGGAAGCTTAGCGGAACGAGCGGCCCGTCAGCCCTCTTCGGCAACCTCGGCATGCCACCTTCTGCTCAGCAAGGCGGGGAAGAGGTGCAACCTGCTTATTGAAGTCATCCGCCCGGCGGGAACTCTCTGGGTTTCATGGAGTTCCCGCCGTGCGGATGGTGTTTGTGGTGCGGGTTGGTCCCTGTCAGTCCGTGCGGACCTTGCTGGGGTCCACGTTCCGGGCGGCAAAGATGAGCAGGCCGGAGGCAAGGATGGGGAGGACGCCCCACCATAGGGTGGCGTTGATCCATCCGGCTCCGGAGGCGAGGGCGGCGGTGATGAGCAGGCCGCCGATGATCGCTCCGACCTGGCCGGAGGCGTTGATGATGGAGGCGCCCGTTGCCCGGGTGTGGACGGGGAAGCTTTCGCCGGTGAAGAACAGCAGGGCGGAGAAGGGTCCGATGAGGAAGAACAGCCCGGCGCTGTACAGCGCGATGATGAGCGGGAAGTTCCCGTTCGGTGCCTGGAGCATGGTGAAGAAGGAGGCGGCGCACAGGATCCAGCCGATCCCGATCGCGTTGCGGCGCCCGATCCGGTCGCCGAGCCAGCCATGGAACAGGTAGCCGGCGAAGGCCGTGGCATTGGAGATGATGAGGACCAGCAGGGCGTTGTCGAACTCGATGTTCTTGCCGTCCGCTGCGGTAAGCAGCGACGTGCCGAGGATCGCGAATGCAAGGACGCCGAGCCAGTTCAGGAGGAAGGCCCCGCCAATCGTCAGGGTGGACCGCAGCGACTCCCCACGGAAGACCGAGACGAGTGGGCTGGCTTTCTCCGAGACGTCGATTCCGTATTTGTTACCGAGTTGCTGTGCCTCTTCCACCCGGCCGTCCTTGATCATCTTGTCGATCTGGTGACGGTGGGCGAACTGGGGGCTCTCCTTGAGCCAACGTCCGGCGAGGACGATGAAGATGGCGGGGAGGGCGGCCACGACGAAGCAGAGCGCCCACCCGCCGATGGGGAACAGCAGGTAGACAGACCCGGCAGCCAGGACGGAGCCCACCGGCCAGCCCGACTGGACGAGCGAGTAGATGAGACCGCGGCGGCGGGCCTTGGCGGGATCGCTCTGGTGGGCAAACATTTCGTTGAGGTAGGCCGCGTTGATGGCCTGCTCGGCGTAGCCGAGGCCGGCCAGTGAACGCACGAGGACCAGGAAGACGAGTCCAAGGCCGGCAGCGAGGCCGACAACCCAGCCGACAGTGGCGGTCAGCAGGGAGGCGACGGCGGCACCGACGACGGCGATCAGGATGCCCTTGCGGCGGCCGATCCGGTCGACGATCGGGCCGATCGCGAAGGCCACGAGGGCAGTGCCGGCGGTGACCCAGGTATTGATCCCCGTGGACTGGGCCGCGCTCCAGCCCAGGTCTGCGGCCAGCACCGGCAGGAGGTTTCCAAACAGGACGAAGTCGTAGACGGCGAAGGTCCAGGCGAAGAAGCATATCCAGGTGGCCAGCCGGACGTCTTTGGGGGTGACGTCTGACTCGACGAATCTGGAGAGTGGGGCAGTGGACATGGCGGTTCCTAATTCACGGGGATGGGTGGGTGGTGTGATGAGGATGTAATGAGTACTGAAAGAGGGGACGGTCTGCAGGCCAGACTCGCAAACCTGGCCTGCAGACGCCCCCTCAACGCAGGTGTTCGTAGATCAGCTGACGGTGCTGAGCTCGGAAACCGGGATCTCACGGCGTCCGGCGGTGGCCTCCAGGTCGACCGCGAGCTGGCCGTTTACCTGCTTGAGGACCACGCCGTAGTCCCGGTCGGCTGCCTCGGCGGTTGTGAAACCGTCCAGCACGTCCTCGAGGACCTTCAGCGGGTCCCGCTTGTGCGGGTCACCGAAGCCGCCACCGCTGGGCACTGTGATCTGCAGGGAGTCACCGGCCAGCAGTTGACGTCCGGTGACCTTGGACGGCCAGGACTCCTCGCCCGCCCGGCCGACGTTCTTCACCAGCGAGCCGTTGAGGCCCTCATGGCCGCCGAAGGCGCCCCACGGAACGTCCGACTCGTGGCGTTCACCCTCGCAGGTGATCGCGGTGTCGGTCAGGAACGTGTTCTCCCGGACGATGCCGATGCCGCCGCGGAACTCGCCGGCCGCCCCCGGCTCGGAACGCAGTTCGTAACGGTCCGTGCGCATCGGGAACCGCCACTCGAGCTCCTCGATCGGGTTGTTGCGGGTGTTGGCGATGAGGTTGTCCACTGAGTCGGGCCCGTCGCTGGCCGCGCGGCCACCGTAGGCGCCCTCGTTGACCTCGAGGTAGACCCAGTACTCGCCCTGTTTCTCGTCCCATCCTGAGTAGGAGATGAAGTGGATGTGGGCGGAGTTGCCGGCGGTGACGCGCTCGGGGATGACCGGGGCGAGTGCCCGCAGCGCCAGGTCGACCGCGCGCTGTACCTGGGAGAACCGCGAGAAGGTCGCCGCCGGGTACGTCGGGTTGAAGATGGTGCCCTCCGGGGCGATGACCTTCAGCGGCTTTAGCATGCCCTCGTTCTGGGGCACAAACACCGGGAAGGCGACCTCGTCCAGGAATATCATCCGGGTGATGAACGTGAATGCCGAGACGGTGGTCCCCTCGAAGGCGCAGTTATAAGCGGTGGGCACCTGTTCGGAGGATCCGGTGAGGTCGTAGGTGATCTCGTCGCCCTCGATGATTACCTTCACGACGATCGGCAGTTTCTTGCCGTAGTTGCGGCCGTCGTCGTCCAGGTAGCCGACTTCGGTCTCGTAGACGCCGTCGGGGATCTTGGCGATCTCCTGGCGCAGCATCCGCTCCGAGTAGTCGATCCAGCTCTGGCCGGCCTCGCGGACCGCGCCGAATCCGTACCGCTCGATGAGGGCGGTGTAGCGGGTTTTGGCCAGCTCGCAGGCGGCGATCATCGCCTGGAAGTCGCCCTCGTTGGAGGTGGGTGTTCGGGTGTTGTTGAGGATGTGCCGGATCAGCGATTCTTGGCGGACGCCTTTCTCGGAAATCTTCACCGCCCGGAAAATGGTGCCTTCGGACTGGATGTCCTGGATGTCAACCATCAGCCCGGAGTATGCCCCGCCGTTGTCGATGAGCTGGCCCGAGGCGCCGGCGAAGCCGACGAGTTCCCCGGCGTGGAAGATCGGTTCGATGATCGCCACGTCGGGGGAGTGCGTGGCGCCCAGGTACGGGTCGTTGTGCAGGATGATGTCACCGTCGTGAATGTCATCGCCCAGGACCGAGATCACGCCCTTGACGATCTTGGGCATGGAGCCCATGAACATTGGTGTGGAGTCGGACTCGGCCAGCACGTTGCCGTCCTTGTCGAACAGGCCCGCACCGAGGTCCTCGGACTCGCGGATGATCGAGGAGTAGGCCATGCGGAACAGCACCGAGGCCATTTCCTTGGCTGCGGAGTTCAGGGCGCCGCCGATCACGCGCATCAGGATCGGGGTGGCCAGTTTCTCGGCGCTCTGGGCGGCGGCCGGGCAGTCGACGACGAGGTTGCCGGCCGGGTCCACCGTTCCGGAGAATCCCGGCGGAATGACTGTGGTGGAGTCGTACTGCTCGATGATGGCGGGGCCGGCGAAGGTGGTTCCCACGCCCATCCTGTCGCGGTCATAGAAGCCGGTATTCAGGGTCACCGGCTTGCCATCCTGTTCGAAGGTCACCGGGCGGGTTTCGACCAGGGCGTCCTTGAGGGAACCGGACTTGATCGCTTCCGGCGTGGGCAGGTCATCCATTAGGGCGCTGGCCTCGACACGGATGTTGATGACTTCCACGGTGCCGTTCTTGAAGCGGTGTCCGTACTCTTCGAAGTGGGCGTCGTGGAAGGCTGCCTCGGCCTTTTCCAGCCATGCCTGGTTGACCGGTCCGGCGGGGGCGGTGAAGCGGATCTCGTATCCCTGGCCCTCGTAGCGGGCGTCGGCGAGCCATTCGAGCTTGCGGCGTGCGGCCGGGACGTCTTCGGAATCGAGTTGGGCGTTGGCCTCGCGCTCCAGCTGTTCGTAGGAGCCCTGGATGGCGGCAGCGTCCGCGTTGGCGAACGTGAAACGCCGGGTCGCGACGAACTCGTACTTCTCGTCGGTAGCCAGCAGGCCTGTGGCGGCCATGATGCCCGGGTGGGCCGGGATCAGCACCTTCGGGACCTCCAGTTCAGCGGCGATCTCGCAGGCAAACAGTGCGCCGGCACCACCGGCGGCGACGAGGGTGAAGTCGCGCGGGTCGTAGCCGCGGCGTACGGAGTTCTGCTCGATCGCCTGGGTCATGCCGAACTTCTGGATCTGCAGCGCGCCGAGGGCGGCCTGGTCCACTGACATGCTGAGCTTTTCTGCTAGCCCTTCCATGGCCTTTCGGGCGCCCTCGAGATCCATGTCCATTCCTGAGCCTGCCAGGACGCGGTCAGGGCGCATGCGGCCCAGCAGCACCTGGGCGTCGGTCGATGTCGGCTCCGTGCCGCCGCGGCCGTAGCAGACCGGTCCCGGGACGGCGCCGGCCGACTGGGGACCGACGCGGAAAACCCCGCCGGCGTCGACGTAGGCGATGGAGCCGCCGCCGGCACCAATGGTGTCGATGTCCACCATCGGGACCATGGCCTGGTGGTCGCCGATCTTGGTATCCAGCAGGTGACGCATGCGCAGCTCACCCTGGTAGGCCACACCGATGTCCGCCGACGTACCACCGATGTCCAGGGTGACGACGTTCTCGAAGCCGGACTGGCGACCGGCCCACATGCCGCCGATCAGGCCGCCGACCGGTCCGGACATCATCAGGGTGACGGGCCGCTTAGCGGCTTCCTTGATCGGAACCATGCCGCCGGAGGACTGCATCAGCAGGATCTCCCGCTTGTATCCCAATCCTTCGGCCTGCTCCTGCAGGCGGTAGAGGTATTTCGAGACCCGGGGCCCGACATAGGCATTTAGCGCTGTGGTGGAGAATCGCTCATACTCCCGGTACAGGGGCACGATTTCGCTGGACAGGGACAGGTACGCTTCGGGGAATTCTTCCGCGACGATCTCCCCGATCCGCTTCTCGTGGTCCGGGTTCAGGTAAGAGTGCAGCAGGCAGACCGCAATGGCCTCAACTCCGGCCGCCTTTAGTTCGAGGACGCGCTCACGGACCTCGTCCTCGTTCAGGGCAACCAGCACGTCGCCGTTCGGAGCAGTGATGCGCTCCTTGACCGTGAGCCGATGACGGCGCTTGATCAGGGGCTTGGTCTGCCACGGCAGCTCTTGCTGCAACGAGAAGTTGTACGGCTTCTTATGACGGGCGATGTGCAGGATGTCCCGGAAACCCTCGGTGGTGATCATCCCGACCTCCGCACCTGTGTGCGTCAGCGCGGTGTTCGTAGCCACCGTGGTCCCGTGCACCAGCTGGTCGATCTCGGCAAGCGAGACACCGGCCTTCTCACAGAGCTTCTTGATGCCGTTGATTACGGCCTCAGACGGGTCGTGCGGGGTGGACGGAACCTTCTCCACAACGGCGATGCGCTGGGTGTCGTCCGAGAAATACAAGTCGGTGAATGTACCGCCGACGTCTACTCCGATGCGCTTCATAAGGGGGTCCTTTCGAAAGTTTGGTTCAGGACTGGGTTGAAGGGAAAGGCGGGGGCCTCTTTGCCTGGCCCGCTCTCACCCGGGATTGGAAGCTAGTCCGCTGGGCCGGGGGTCCGGTCCCGCAATCCGATGTGCTTCAGCTCACATCGTTGCTTAGTAAGCAATTTAGTTCCTTTATGAACAACATGCAATGGTTGGCGAATCTTTTTTTCAGGCGCCCCCTTTGCCTGCAGGCCGGGTGCTGCGGGTGGTCAAAGGTTGACCCCCACTCGCTTTTGGATAATTCGCCTTGCTCCGAGTTCATGCTTTTCAGAAGGCGGCGGCCGTGGTTCCCTTGGCCGACGCGGGCCTGGAAGCGAATTCCGGCAATCTCAGAAGAGGGGTTGTATGTTGCACAAACAGCAACTAGTGTGATGGCACAGCAACAAAATGCTCCACTGCAGCAAGCTTGTTGCTTCCTGAAACACAACAGATCGAGAGAGTGGAGAGAACCATGACAGCAGAGACAGAGACGTTCAACGACATCGAAGCCCGTCTTGCCGCAGTGCTGGAGGAGGCGTTCGAAGCAGGCACGGACATCTACAACGAGCGAGGCTTCAAGCGTCGGATCGGCTACGGCAACCGCCCCGCCGTCATCCACATCGACCTCGCGAACGCCTGGACCCGTCCGGGCCACCCGTTCAGCTGCCCGGGCATGGAGACCATCATCCCGAACGTCCAGCGGATCAACGAGGCCGCGCGCGCCAAGGGCGTCCCGGTCTTCTACACCACGAACGTGTACCGCAACCGCGACGCCACCTCCGGGACGAACGACATGGGCCTGTGGTACTCGAAGATCCCCACGGAGACCCTTCCGGCGGATTCCTACTGGGCGCAGATCGACGACCGCATTGCGCCGGCGGAGGGCGAGGTCGTAATCGAGAAGAATCGCGCCTCGGCGTTCCCGGGGACGAACCTCGAGCTCTTCCTGACCTCCAACCGCATTGACACCCTGATTGTGACCGGTGCGACCGCGGCCGGGTGCGTGCGCCACACCGTCGAGGACGCGATCGCGAAGGGCTTCCGCCCGATCATCCCCAGGGAGACCATCGGCGACCGCGTCCCGGGCGTCGTGCAGTGGAACCTCTACGACATCGACAACAAGTTCGGTGACGTGGAGTCCACGGATTCGGTGGTGGATTACCTGAACCGCCTCCCGCAGTTCGAAGACACGGTCCCCAAGACCCTCTCGGATCCCCAGCCCGAGGTGGCGTGCCCCGCAGATCCGGCCTAACCCGCACCGCACTCTCGGAGCCCCGCGGTCCGGCATCCCCGGGCCGACCCGACGACAGCCGGCACCCCTCAGCGGGTGCCGGCTGTCGCCGTGGACGTCCATCCGCCGGAGAACGACATCCAGTACCTTAACAACACGCCCGACTTCGCCGACACTGTTCCGACCTCGGCGATCCCGGTCGCCACCAGCCGTCGTGGCCTGGGCATATCCTCATCCCACAGCGCGGTCGCGGGATCTCCTTGGCCACGCTGCAGCGTGCCGGGAGAGGCGTGACCGGTCCTCCCACAAGAGCTTGGATGGGCACACCGTACGATGGCTGCTACAGTGACTGCGCTTAGCCCCTGGAGAGGGAGAACCCATGCTGGACCCACAAACAACCACTGATAAACCGCAAGGGGCGGCAGCATCGCTGCTCAACGGTCTTACAGTTCTCGAAGCCTTCTCCGTCGCCAGGCGTTCCCTCCTGGGCGTCACAGAGATCTCCGAGCTCGTAGGCCTGCACAAGAGCACGGTCTCCCGAATGCTTACCGGCCTGGACGAAGCCGGATACGTGCAGCGCGACGACGAAACCGGACGATACCGCCTCGGGCTCGGAATGATCGGCCTGGCCGGACCACTGCTGGCCGAGCTCGGCGTCCGCCGTGCCGCCCTGCCGCACCTCGAAGAACTCACAGAGGCCACCGGTGAGACGGCCGCGATCGCCGTCTGGAACGGCACCAACGCGATTGTTGTGGAACAGACGGCCAGCCCGCACCAGGTCAAGCACAGCGCGGCGATCGGGACGCGCTACAACAAGTTCGCCAGCTCCTCCGTCCGAGTGTTCCTCGCCGAACTGCCGACCGAGGAGACCGACCGTCTGCTGGCCGGCAGCACGGTCCTGCGAGAGGGTTATCGGGGTCTCGCTGACCCGGCCCACGAACAGCTCGCCGGCGTACGGGACCACGGCTTCGCCGTCAACGACGGCGAAACCACCTACGAGGAATACGGCGTGTCGGCCCCTGTGCGGGACTACCGGGGTGCAGTCGTCGGCTGCATCACAGCCAGCGCGCCCCGGTCCCGAGTGCAGTACCAGCAGAGTCAGTCGACCCTCCGCGAAGCCGTGCTACAGGCCGCTGAGCGCGTGTCGACTCGGCTGGGCAGCTTTCCGGGGGAGACGCCTCCAGCGCGCTGACGGCCACGACGGCTCTCCTCTGGGGAAACAGACCCGGCCTTTGCATCCAGCATCCCGTGTGAGGGAAGTCTGAAGGATGCGCCCGGGCAGGATCCGATGGGTCTGCGAGCCGTTTTCTTCGATGGTCTGTGAGAGCAGGACAGACGGAACTTCAGGAAGGCCACCCCTAGCTGGCCGGCAGGTGCTTCTTCTGAAAAACTTCATCCAAGTGCTACAGCGGGCCGTCAGGGCCTTCCGATCAGAAATGCCGTCGGCAACACGATGCTGACGTTCGCCTAAAAAGCGTGCGTGAATCAGGCCGGAAGGGAAGCCGACCAGCCCAAGCGGGATGATACTTCCGATGCAGCATGCAGTACGGCTTGAACCAGAGTGTCCCTGGCGGCGTCTTTGTGCACGCGGGAACGGGGAGCGGATGCCGTGATGCAACCAACCACCTTGCCTCGATAATCCCGAACCGGGGCGGAGACCCCAAACTCCTCCTCGTTAGTCGAACCGTCGTTAACGGCGTATGCCTGACGGGCGACTTCCTGCAGGTGGCGGGTGTGGTCCAAGGGCAATCCATCTCCCGCTGTGCGTAGAATCCGCCCGGATTCGATCAGTTCGGTCGCGAGGGCCGGCGCCAGCTCCGCCAGGAAAACCCGCACCGAAGAGCTCTCGAATTTGTTGTACCGGGTTCCGATGGTGGCAGTGTGTTTGACCTGGTACGGGCTGGGAACCTGCTCCACGACGATGGCCTCGTGACCGTTCCAGACCGAGATTGCGCTGGTCTCTTGAGTGCTCTCAGTTAGCTGCTCCAAGTACGGAACCGCAGCGCGGCGGACATCCAGGTCTGCCAGGAGAGGTCCGGACAACGCAAGGAGGCCCAGCCCGAGTCGATACCGTCCCGTCTCCTCATCCCGCTGGACGTATCCAGCTTCCGTTAAACCGGCAAGAATGCGTGAGACGGTGCTCTTGTGAAGGCCAACGCGCTGAGCAACCTCGGTCACACCAAGAACCGGTTTTTGAACGGAAAAGGCTTCCAGCACAGCGAGACCATTCAACAGCGACGCCGCAGCTCCTTGGGCCTGTCCGTTCTCCTGCCTCGGCCTGCCTGCCATCTGCATCCTTTCGTGCGGCGTGACTGTTCGGACACTCTTTTGGCCATCATATGTCGCAAACCGGGTGAAGATACGGAAGATGCGGCGGACTGTTCTGCTACCTCCTCACCCTAATCTCAGGGCGGTACCGTCGGACTGGCGGGTGGCTGAACTGGGCGAGCTCGGTTCCCGGGGGCTTCTCCCGAGCCACTTTGGAACGCTGCCGAGCCATAAGATGCAGGGTTTACTCATGCAACTACCACGACCAAGGCAGGATGCCGATAGTGGCCCTTCCGTCAAGCTACGGCCACAGGGGCTACCAGCACAACGACGGCGCCGGTGGGGGAGCGGTTCACTCCAGCTGGGCGTGGCGCAGGTACTGGTAAACGGTCTCCCTGCTGATCCCGTAGTCACGGGCAAGGACGGCTTTCGGTACACCGTTGCCGGCGCGCTGGGTCAGCTCGGCGGACCGTTCCGGTGAGAGCCCTGATGAGGGAGCGCTCGGTTCGGCGAAGGCACCCATGACGGAGAGCATGAGGTTGGCCATGGGGGAGTACTTCCCGGTGAGGAACAGGTTCTCTTTGACGAACTCCACCCGGACGCCATTGTGTGTCAGGCCCTGGACAAGCGCACGCAGGTCATCGAGGTTCCGAATGGAGGCCGTCTACTGGCACCGCAGCAGGGACTCTAGGCTCAACGGCGAAACCATCACCCTGTGGGTGTCCCTCGCCGTCGTCTTGTTCGGGTCGGGGCAACAGCCGCTGGGGTCCACATTGGCTTCCAAAGTGTCGCAGAAGACGCCCAGCTGCCGCGGGCTTTAGGCCAGACCGCCGAGGTGGCGGCCAGGTCCAGTTATGCGTTTGCCCGTACGGCACCGTCGGAGATACGGCGACGGTGAATTTAGTGTAATGATGTCGGGTGACGAGCACGCCACAGGCTTTTCCAATTTGGCGGCCTGAATAGCTGTTTCCCGCGCTAATGTCAGCTGGGTTTCCTTGTCGGCGGGGTCCTGGACTAATAGATCAGCGATGATCGTTTGCATGGTTCTATCCCTCCCATTCGATCGTCAAGACCGGGTGTTGTTCAGTGTTATTCGTTCAGGGCTGTTGGATACTATCGGTGTGCTCAGGGGAGCCGATTCAATAATGTGCGCCCGGTTATAGGGATGCGGATCGCGAGTTGCTTGCAACGGCTTTTATCGCTGGGATCCGTCGGGTACGACCGTTTCTGAATTTCTTCCAATGTCTTTGCTTCATGGGGTTGCTGTCCTGCCTTCGGATGTGCTGAGGGGGCAGGGCGGCTGGTTTGCTTCGGGGCCGCTGAGCCGGCCAGTAGAGGTAGTCGCATTTTCTGGACCTGGGAGTCTGGGCCTCTCAGCGCGTCAAGGCCGCAGCTTGGCAAAATGGGCTCTCGCTGAGGGTGCCAAGTCAAACACAAGGGTCCAGTGGGTCTGCGTTTCGCCCAGTTGTGGCACGGTTTCCCCATGCTCTAGGTAGCGAAATGGCATGGGGTCGTCGGCCGGCCGCCACCAACCGCTTATTGGCGCAGGGTCACCGCTTGTGGCGGTGGCACGGACGTCCTGGTGCTGGTGCACGTGCTGATTTGCGGCTGGCATCATGGCCTCGTAGTTCCTAAGTGCTGCGGTCGTGTAAAACATAGGATTCAAAGGTTCCGCCCTGCAGGGCGGCAGGATCCACCCACCTGAACTGCCCCGGTCTGGCGTTTGGGGATCCACCAGTGGCTAAGCGCTTGGCTCCGCGCTGGCGGGGGTTACGTGCCGGCTTATCCAGATTTCAGTCCGTTTCCGGTCCGTTGCAGTAGTGGCAGTCCTCTTCGCAGCCGTCCTGCGACATGGCTGCATCCATCCTTAAGCTGGAGGATGCAGACCAATTCCGGAGGGTAGTGCTTGCCGGCCAGGGGAGCAGGCGGGCAGCTCCTCGGTCCAGAATGCCGGGCACGCCTGCAGGGGAATGAGCACCCGTCCGTGGCCGCGTCGCTGTTTCACGTTCCTTACGCTGTGCTTGCTGATAGAGAATGCTTCTCATCAAGAGTCCTTTGAGGTCGGAGACCAGGGAGATCGCTCATGGATGTGGTGGGTTCGGTGTCGTCGGTCCGTGTAGTGCACGGCCGTAGAGTGTGCGTCCCGCCCTGGCCATTGGTGCCCTGTCAGATACCTGCGGTGTAGGGGTCGGCGATGCCGATGTATTGGGTGGTGGTGTATTCGGCGATACCCTCGGAGCCGCCTTCGCGGCCGAGCCCGGACTGCTTGACGCCGCCGAAGGGTGCGGCAGCGTTCGAGATGATGCCGGCGTTGAAGCCCACCATCCCGAATTCGATCTGCTCGGCCACGCGCAGGAGCTTGTTGAAGTCGCGGCTGTAAAGGTATGAGGCCAGGCCGTATTCGCTGGCGTTGGCCAGCCGGATCGCGTCCTCCTCGGTGGCAAAGGTAGTGACGGGTGCGACGGGGCCGAAGATTTCCTGGCTGAGGATTTCGGCGTCGTTGGGGACGTTGCTCAGCACGGTGGGCTGGTAGAAGTACCCGGCTCCGTCCACTGGCGAGCCTCCGGTGACGGCGGTGGCTCCAGCGTCGACGGCGGCGCTGACCAGTGCGTGCACATTGTCGCGGGCACCGGCATCGATCAGGGGGCCTACCTGGGTGGCGGGTTCGGTGCCGCGGCCGGTGGCTAGGGCGCCCATGGCTGCGGCGAACTTCCGGGTGAACTCCGCGGCGACGGTTTCCTGGACGAGGAAGCGGTTGGCCGCGGTGCAGGCCTCGCCCATGTTCCGCATTTTGGCGGCCATTGCGCCTTCTACGGCTTTATCCAGGTCCGCGTCTTCGAACACGATGAACGGGGCGTTGCCGCCGAGTTCCATGGAGGTCCGCAGGACGTTCTGCGCTGCGTCGGCCATCAACTGTTTGCCTACGGGGGTGGACCCGGTGAAGGATACCTTCCGCAGCCGCGAATCTTGCAGCAGCGGCCCGGAGATCCCCGACGCGGAGGAGGAAGACACTACGTTGAGGACACCTGCGGGCAAGCCGGCCTCCATCATGGTCTGCGCAAAAAGCTGGGATGTCAGCGGGGTAAGCTTCGCCGGTTTCAGGACCATGGTGCATCCTGCGGCGATGGCAGGGGCTACCTTGCGGGTGGCCATGGCGAGCGGGAAGTTCCACGGCGTGATGAGCAGGCACGGACCCACGGGTTTGTGCTGGACCAGAATCTTGTTCTTGCCCTCCGGAGTGGTGAGGTAGCGGCCGTAGTCCCGGACCGTCTCCTCCGAGAACCAACGGAGGAATTCCGCCCCGTAAGCGACTTCCCCAAGCGATTCGGTCAGCGGCTTGCCCATTTCCAGGGTCATCAGCAGCGCGAAGTCCTCGGCGCGTTCGGTCACCAGGTCAAAGGCCCGGCGCAGGATCTCGGCGCGCTCCCGCGGTGCAGTGCGTGCCCAGGAGGCTTGGACCTTATCGGCCGCGTCGAGCGCGGCGACGGCGTCCTCACTCGTGGCGGAGGCGAGGGTAGCGAGCACCTCCCCCGTGGCGGGGTCATGGACATCGAACGTGCCGCCGTCGGACGCGTCCCGCCACCGACCTCCGATCAACAAACCGGTAGGGACAGAGGCAAGGAGCTCAGCCTCACGCTGGCGTGAGACAGCAATCGGATCAACGAGGGCAGTAGTCATGAAGATTCCTAAAGAAAGTAAGTGACGGTGATAACCCACCATGAGAGTGGACGGCTATCTCCGTCCTTTGATTGATCAGCCCGACGGGCTCAAGCGCCGGAAGCGACTTGCCACATCGGTCCTGTGATGGCGGGACGTACTCCATCTCAGTTAGATAGTGCGGTCCCTGATAAAGGCAGCGACCTGGCCGACTGTTTGTTCTCCACGGGGGATACGTCCCGCGGAGGTGAACAATCCGTGGGCGTACCCAGGGAGGTGCTGGTACTGGACCTCCGTGCCTGCACAGGCCAGGGCGGCGGCGTAGTTTGCCCCCTCGTCAACCAGCGGGTCGTTGTCCACAGTGATCACGTAAGCCGGTGGCAGCCCTGCGGGGAGCTGGGCTAGGGAAGGACTGATATCCGGTGCAGCGCGGTCCACGCCCTCTGGCAGGTAGTGGTCAGCGAACCAGGCGATGGTGTCAGCAACCAGAGGGAATCCCTCGGTGACGCGTTTGTAGGAAGGCGAGGACATGGTCAGATCCACCATGGGGTACATGAGGACCTGGGCCACTACAGGCAGGGGATCTGTGGTCGTGGCGTTCTCATTGGCTAGGACTGCGGCTAATTGTCCTCCCGCGCTGTCACCGACGAGCACAGCCTCGGTTACGTCCAGGCCGTGCTCGTTGCCGGCATCGAACAACCAGTGCATGGCCATGCGGCTGTCGTCAATCGCAGCCGGGTAGGGGTGCTCCGGGGCAAGCCGGTAGTCCACAGCAATGACCGGCAGGTTCGTGAGGGAGGCCAGGCGACGGCACAGTCCGTCATGTGTTGAGAGGCTGCCCATGACCCACCCCCCGCCGTGGAAAAACAGCACGGCGGGGGTGGGGCCTCCAACGGTGCGGGGGTCATAGACCCGCACCTTGAATCCATCCAGGCTGAAGTCAGTGACCGACGCCAGCGGATCACCGCTAAGGCCGTTGGCAGCGCAACCGTTCTCGTAGAGCTCGCGCACATGCTTCACGGAGTAGGAGTGAAGCGGACGTCCACCGGAGGCCCGGAATTTCTGCAGCACCTCTGCAGCGTCCGGTGCTATGGGCCTCCCGCTGAACCGGTCGGTTTTGGTCACTTTCCGGGTCCGGATTCGGCCAGCTGCAGGTAGTCCTCGAGCTGGAGGTCGTGGGTGTGGGACCGGTATTCTTCGACGGTTCCGGACCAGTTGTTGATAACGCGGCCGTCCTCGTTCTTGTACCAGGAGGAGCATTCGGAGGAGAACGCGGACTTCTGGAGTTCTTCCTGAACGTGTGCGTTGAACTTCTCAACTACCGCGCGGTCCACTTCCAGGAACCTTGATTCATCGGCTGCGATGTACTGCACAGCCTGGGCGATGTAGCGGTGCTGGGCCTCCAGCATGGATACGACCGAGTTGTGGTTGAGGTTGGTGTTGGGACCGTAGACCAGGAAGAGGTTGGGGAAGTTGTCGACGGCGATGCCCAGGTAGGCTTCGGGGGCGTTGCCCCACCGCTCGTCGAGGCCGATTCCGTCGCGTCCTGAAACGCGCATGGATCCCATGAAGGCGTGGCTCTTGAACCCGGTGGCGTAGATAATGACATCAAACTCGTGCTCGACCCCGTCAGCGGTGCGGAGGCCACGGGGAGTGAATTCCGTGATTGCCTCTGTCACGAGTTCTACGTTCTCGCGGGTCAGGGCGGGGTAGAAATCATCGCTCCGCAGGATCCGCTTGCAGCCGAAGTCGTAGTCGGGAGTGAGCTTGGCCCGCAGTTCAGGGTCAGAAACCTGGGTCTCGAGGTGCTGGCGGGCGAGCTCGACTCCTTCCTCGGAAGCTGCGGTGTGGCGGCGGGTGCGTTCGAATCCGGCTTCGCGGAATTCGTGGATTTCCTGACGCAGCTGACGGTAGGTGTCCGGGTTTTCCTGGAAGCAGGCGCTCTCTTCCTCCGTGAAGATGTACTGGTCACGGGGGAGGATGTAATTGGCTGAGCGCTGGAATACGGTCAGGTTCGACGCGATCTTGGCGACCTCGGGCACGTACTGAACCGCAGTTGCGGCGGAACCGATGGACGCGACGCGTTTGCCGGTCAGGTCAAGGTCGTGCCGCCACTTGGAGGAGTGGAACACCGCGCCCTCGAATGTTTCGGTGCCGGGGAAGTTGGGGATGTTCGGTTCGTTCAGCTGGCCCCAGGCAGCCACCACGGAACGGGTCAGGAACTCCGAGCCGTCGGCGGTGTGCACGGTCCAGAGGCGGCGGTCCTGGTCCCATTCAGTCGCGGTGATGTTCTGGCCGAAGTGGAGGTGCTTACCGAGTCCGAATTCCTCAACCATGGAACGCAGGTAGCCCTGGAGTTCCTCCTGGCCGGCATACATGCGGGAAACCTTGAGGTTCAGGAAGTAGCTGTAGCAGTACACAAGCGCCTGGGTGTCGCATGCGGCGCCGGGATAGGTGTTCTCGCGCCATACGCCTCCCACATCGTTGCCGCGCTCGAGGATCAGGAAGTCGTCGATGCCTTCCTGGACGAACTGGGCTCCCTGGCCTAGGCCGCCGAAGCCGGCGCCGATGATGATCGCGCTGTAAATGTGGTCATTTGTGGAGGTCATGATGTTCTCTCTTCGGAGCTGGAAGTGTGGTGGTCAGGAAAAGGTAATGATTTGGCGCAGTGCGTGGCCGCCGTCGAGCGTGTCCATGGCGCGGTTGATCTCTTCCAGCGGGATGGTGTCTGAGACCAGGCCTTCAACGGCCAGCTGGCCGGATCGCCAGAGTTGTTCGTAGATCGGGATGTCATGTTCCGGGACCGCCGAGCCGAGGTAGCTGCCCACGATCGACCGTGCCTCCGCTGTAAGGGTCAGTGGGTCGATGTTGATTGACTGGCCGGGTGCGGGCAGTCCGACGGTGACGGTAATGCCGCCCGGCTTTGTCAGTGCGACCGCTGTTTCCAGAGCGCGCGGGTGTCCTGCTGCTTCGATGACGGCGTCGAACTTTTCGCCGCGTTTCAGGGCATCAGCAGAGGTCAAGGCGTCAGCGGCACCGAGGTTTCGCGCGGCTTCCAGTTTTGCCGGCAAGGTGTCGATACCGACGACGTGTTCGACTCCGGTGGCGATGGCCGTAATGAGTGCCGCCATACCTACTCCGCCGAGACCGACGATGGCTACCCGGGCGGAAGGTGCGGGCTTGGCGACGTTGAGGATAGCTCCTCCTCCGGTGAGCAGTGCGCACCCGAGCAAAGCGGCTATGTGCGCCGGAACGTCCGCGCCCACGGGCACCACGGAACGGCGTGAGACCACTGCATAGGTGGCGAATGCGGAGACTCCGAGGTGGTGTTGGACGGGCTGACCCTCGCGGGAGAGTCTGCGGTTGCCGCCCAGCAGCGTTCCTTCCGTATTGGAAGCGCTGCCCTGCACGCATGGCGTTTTGCCGTTGGAGTTGCACCCTGCGCATTCACCGCAGCGGGGGAGGAAGGTCATTACGACGCGCTGGCCCAGGGAGATGTCGGTGACACCCTCGCCCAGTTCCTCCACGATGCCGGCTGCCTCGTGGCCGAGCAGCATGGGGACCGGCCGCGGCCGGTTGCCGTTGACTACGGAAAGGTCGGAGTGGCATACGCCCGCTGCCTCGATGCGGACTAGGATCTCGCCCGTGCCGGGTCCTTCGAGTTCAAGGTTTTCCACATGGATGGGACGGGTATCAACGTAGGGCCGCTCTGCCCCGATGGTCTCAAGTACCGCCCCGCGTATGGTCCTGGTGGTGGTTGTCTTTGCTATGGAGTTCGTATCTTGGATCGTCACGATTGTCCTCTCAGTGGTGCGGTGGAGCTGTGCAGAGGGAAGGTCTTGTGGGAGGGAGCGTGCGGCGCCGGCAACACCAAGCGTGCTGGCTCGTGTTGTTCTCATCGTTCCTCCTGCAACGGGTGTGCTCATCCCCTCGGGGATCGTTCCTCCGACGACGGACTGTCCATTGAGAGTAGGCAGCCGAATCCCGCTCGTCACCATGCAGAACGTAGATATCCAGACGTTTCTTTGTACGATTCGTCAAATAGGAGGAGTTTTTGAGGACTTGAGTCCCACCTGCGTCTGGGTAGTGTCGGAACGGTCCGCCCATGCCACGTAACCGTGGCAAGCGTGCAGGCGACATCGCCTGAGCGGCATGGACCCGCGGCAGTTAGGCGAGGGGAATGAAGGCCAGAGTGGCGAATCAGCTGCCCTAATGAATTCCGCCAATTCTTCGGTCGCCGGGCATCGAAATCAGGGTTTCACGCCTAATGTGGTGCCTGGGACCGTCCCCTAAGGGCGAGCCATAGCTGCGCTGCAACGTCGGGGTCATCCAAGTCAACCCCCAAGAGTTCCTTGGCTTGGGCAATCCTGTAACGAACAGAATTCCGATGTACGCCCAGTTCGCGGCCGGCGGCCTCCCATTGCCCGCGGTGGGCCAGATATGCGCGGACCGTTTCAAGGAGCTGACCGCTGTGGGAAGTTAGTTCATCCACCCATTCATCTGCCGGCAGGTCGAGGCCGTGTCCTATGCGTATCAGCTGTCCGGCGGGTGCTGAGGCAGCGGCCTCGGCCACCTGTGCTCCAATTTCGTGCAGGCGCCGTAGAGGCATGGGCCCACCCCATGCACCGCGGACACCTTTCGGCAGCCTTGGATAAGGGCTCGACGCTGACTGCAGCACAAACGTGACACCGGAACGTTCGAGGACCAGCCCGGACAGGGCGGGCCGCGCAGCCAGATGTTCGGTATCGGGCAGGACCGCGACGAATGCTGTTTCCGGTAGCGGATCGGAGTCCATCTGCTTTGCAAGGAGCCGCGCTGCATCGTCATGTCCTTCCAGGACCAGCGCCGCGAGCATGCCTTCAGCCCGTCGACGCTCAGCCGCGGCGTTGCGCTGTCCGGCTGCCCTGGCGGCTAGGAGCGTGGATGCGGTGAGGAACAAGTGCCGCTCGGCAGCAGCCAGTTGCCCGCTTCTGCCCAAAGCAAGATACCCGGAAGCCGCTGGACCGTCAGATACCGGGTAGAGGGAAGCAACACCGGATGCCAGTTGAATATTGCCCGTGGCCCCTCGGCGCGCGTTCCGCAAGATGGCAGATTCCCGTGTCAGTTCCGCCAGCAGTCCGGGTGGAAACTCAGCACCGCTGGCGGCGGACGATGGGGTCCCGTCACCTTCAGGCAGGTATGCCACCCAGGTTCCCAGGGCGCGCGACAATTCGCGCACGATCTCCGGTTCCGCATCATCCTGGGCCGCGGCCCGCGTCAACGCCACCTGGAGTCCTAACAGAGCAGTGAGTTCAGCTTCGCCCCCTTGCCTGACAAGTTCCCAATAGGCGCGAGATACGGCCAGGAAGGGGGACTCACGGGGAATGGTCAGAAGGGGAAGGCCGGCCTCAACGCAGGCGGCCCGCAGTTCGTCCGGCACCATGGCATGGCCGGAGCCCAGGCCAAGACCCAGGGCAGCGACGCGACCTTCCACCAAGCGTTGCACATAGTTTTTAGCGGCCTCTTGACGTGCGTCTCCGTCCAGGCCGGTGAGCTGCAATCCGACGGTGAGGAGAAGCTCGCCGCCGTAGAGGAACATCGTTGGATCCTCCAGCTCGGAGACGTGCACGCCCGTGAGTTCCACACGGGGGAGCGGTATGGGCCAGTAGGGCGCCAGGTCACGCTTTGCAGCCTCAACAAGCCTTGCGAGGGTAATCATGGGTAAATCATAGGCGATCGGTTTTGTACGCTGAGACCGTAAAAGGAATATCTTTGGATGTATTGTCCAACGACACGTCATCGGACTGTCCCTATGGTGGATTTCACCACACGAGGAGGACCTATGACTGTCACATCAGAACTCACAACAAACCAGGCCAACGATCCGGCCAGCGTTAAAGCCACAGCACGCCGCCTGCTCACCGAGCTCCCGGGACCGCGTTCCCGTGAGCTGGAGACCGAACGCCGCCAGCACGTCACCGACGCATTTGGTATCACCCTGCCCATATTCATCGATCACGCGCAGGGTGCGCTGCTCGTAGACGTTGACGGAAACCATCTCATCGACTTCGCCTCAGGCATTGCCGTGACGAGTGTTGGCGCCGCGAACCCGCAGGTGGCCAAGCGTGCCGCCGCCCAGCTGGAGCGGTTCACCCATACCTGCTTCATGGTGACCGAATACGCGTCCTTTGTCGAGGTCTGCCGGTGGCTCAATGAAAACACCCCGGGCGACTTCGAAAAGCGGACCGCACTGTTCACCACCGGAGCGGAGGCGGTTGAAAACGCCATCAAAGTGGCTCGAGCCGCCACTCGACGCCCCAACATTCTCGTCTTCGACGAGGCCTACCACGGGCGCACCCAGCTCACGATGGCGATGACGGCAAAGGAAAACCCATACCGGCTCAACTTCGGGCCCCTGCCGGGCTCAGTTTTCCGGGGACCGACCGCCCCAGCCCACACCTCTCCTGACGGACCGGGTAAGGCACTTGAGCAGATCGAGGCGCTTCTCGCCGAAAACGGTGCGGAAACCTTCGCAGCCATGGTCATCGAACCGATCCAGGGCGAGGGCGGCTTTATTGTTCAGGCCCCCGGGTTCCTCCAAGGTCTTCGTGAAATCGCTACCCGCCACGGCATCGTTCTGGTCATCGACGAGATCCAGGCAGGCATGGGCCGGACCGGCACGCTGTTCGCGTCCGAGCACGACGGAATTGCCGGCGACATCACACTGACCGCTAAGGCACTCGGCGGCGGCCTGCCGCTTTCGGCCGCTACCGGCCGCGCTGAGCTCATGAACGCTGTCCACACCGGTGGCCTTGGCGGAACGTACGCTGGAAACCCCGTAGCCTGTGAAGCCGCTCTGGCCGTGTTCGAGCTCCTTGAAGACGGCGCCCTTTTGCAGAACGCCGTTGCCATCGAAACCGCGGTGCGGCGTCGTCTGGAGCCGCTCGTCAAATTGGACGGTGTCGCGGACGTTCGCGGCAGGGGTGCGATGATGGCGATCGAGTTCAGCGACGCCTCCGGACCCCGCAAAGACCTCGCCACCACAGCAGCGAAGGCAGCCAATGCCCATGGTGTCCTGACTCTTACGTGCGGGACCAATGGAAATATCATCCGGCTGCTGCCTCCGCTCGTCATCGAAGCCGACGTCCTTGACGAGGGCCTGGCGGTACTGGAGGCATCCATTCGGTCGGCACTGTCATGACTTTCCGGGGAAGGTGGACCGGGCGGGGTCAGTTATGAGGTCGGGAGCGGAATCCGGCGCGCCACTTGAGGGGATTGTCGTCGCCGACTTCTCCCGCGTGCTTGCCGGTCCGCTCGCGACCATGACCCTGGCTGATCTCGGTGCTCGGGTCATCAAGGTGGAGCGGCCCGGAACCGGGGATGACACGCGGGAATGGGCACCACCTTCCTCAAAGACAGGTGCGACCTACTTCGAAAGCGTTAATCGGAATAAGGAATCCGTCACCCTTGACCTGACGGACCCCGAGGACCTGGAGCTTGCCCGGGAACTGGCACGCCGCGCCGACGTCTTGGTGGAGAACTTCAAACCCGGCGGGCTCGCCAAACTGGGCCTGGGATATGAATCATTGGCCGAGGAGAACCCAGGCTTGGTGTACGCATCGATTTCGGGTTTCGGCTCCGAAGGCGGACGCGATTTGCCTGGGTACGACTTCATAGTTCAGGCCGTCGGGGGACTGATGAGTATTACCGGGGACCCGCAGGGCGACGCCTACAAAGTAGGTGTGGCACTGGTCGATGTACTGACAGCGAAAGATGCCACGATCGGCATCCTCGCCGCCCTCACAGAGCGCAATTCCACAGGTAGGGGAAGACGGATCGAGGTCAATCTCCTCTCAAGCCTGCAGGGCGCCCTTGCCAACCAAGGCCAGGCGTACCTCGGCGCCGGTGTTACTCCTACGCGACTGGGCAATGACCACCCTTCCATCGTCCCGTACCAGCTTCTTGCCACACGTGATGACCCGCTGGCCGTTGCTGTGGGTAACGACTCACAGTTCGCCAAGCTCTGCCGCGCTATCGGTAATCCGGAGCTGGCGGAGGATCCCCGGTTTATTACCAATTCAGCGCGGGTAAAGCACCGCCGGGAACTTGTCCAACTGCTGGAAGCCGGGCTCGCGGGCGCTGGAGCGACGGAATGGCAGGACCAGCTGGTTTCCGTGGGAGTACCGGCAGGCCGCGTCGCCGGCATAGGTGAAGGCATTGCATACGCCGAGTCACTGGGTTTGGAACCGACCATTCAAGTCCATGACAAGGATGGAAACGTCACCGGCCGCCAACTCCGCCATCCGATCACATGGACGCCGGCGCTGCCACCGCGCACCCAAGCCCCACCCGCCCTCGGTGAGCACACCGGGGCGGTGCTGGACTGGCTGCGGCAACACCCCCAAAGCAAGACGTTTACCTGCACCCCTCAAAGTGCCGCCCATTCCCAAAATCACTTATGCCCAGGAGGGACCACATCATGACTCTTGCCCCTAGTTCCGCCGACATCGAGGCCACTCCTGCACCCGACCCCTCGGACCTGATCTCCTTCGACACTCTCCTCACTGCCGAGGAAATCGCACTGCGCGACCGGGTCCGGACCTACGTTCGGGACGAGATCAAACCGAACATCGCCCAGTGGTACGAAGAGGCCAGATTCCCGCTGGAAATCGTGCCTGATCTCGCGAAACTCGGCCTGCTCGGAATGCATTTGAAAGGATACGGCTGCGCCGGGGGAACCGCAGTCGACTATGGGCTGGCTGCTGCCGAACTCGAGGCCGGTGACTCAGGCATACGCACTTTCGTGTCCGTCCAGGGCTCTCTGGCCATGTCTGCGATCTCCAAGCACGGTTCCGAGGAACAGAAAGAGGAATGGCTTCCCCAGATGGCAGCCGGCACGGCCATCGGATGCTTTGGTCTCACGGAACCCACCGCCGGTTCAGACCCCTCTGCCATGGCCACTTTTGCCCGCCGCGACGGCGAGGACTGGATACTTACCGGCATCAAGCGGTGGATAGGACTCGCGAACGTGGCACAGGTGGCAGTGATCTGGGCCCAGACGGAGGCGGGAGTGCGCGGATTCGTCATACCAACCCAAGCTCCGGGCTTCACAGCCACCCCGATCGAGCCGAAGCTGTCAATGCGTGCTTCTGTTCAGTGTGAAATCACTCTGAAAGACGTGCGCCTGCCTGCCGACGCTGTCCTGCCGAACGTCACTGGCCTCCGCGGCCCTTTCGCCTGCCTCAACGAGGCACGTTATGGCATTGCCTGGGGCACCATGGGAGCCGCGCGTGACGCCTTCGAAGATGCCCTGGACTACTCCAAAAATCGGCTGCAGTTCGACCGGCCATTGGCCGGTTATCAGTTGACTCAGCAGAAGCTCGTGAACATGGCACTCGAGATCAACAAGGGTTTCCTTCTGGCGCTGCACCTGGGACGGCTCAAAGATGCCGGCAAGCTGCAAAATCATCAGATCAGCGTGGGCAAACTGAACAACTGTCGCGAAGCGATCGAAATTTGCCGCGAAGCACGCACCATCCTCGGCGGCAACGGGATCACTCTCGAACACTCGCCCCTTCGCCACGCGAACAACCTTGAATCCGTTCGTACCTACGAAGGCACTGACGAGGTCCACACCCTCATCCTTGGCCAGAAGCTGACAGGCATAGGTGCCTTTCGGTGAGTGCCGCCCTTGATGTGCCGGCCACGTCAGGCACCGCCCCCGGTGCGACGGGGACGGTGCAGCTCGGGCTCCTCATAGACCGGGACTGGGTACCAGGCAACGGCGGCCACCTCACCTCTGTAAATCCCAGCCGCCCGGAGGAGATCGCCGCCGAAGGCGGCACCGCCGTCCTTGCCGATCTCGACAGGGCCGTCCTGGCAGCGCGCGCCTCACAACGGGCATGGAACCGCACCCCGATCCACGAACGCGGCGCCGTCCTGGTTCGGGCCGCCGCAGCCTTGGAGTCGCAAGCCGACGTACTTGGCCTCGAACTTTCCCGCGAAGAAGGCAAGACCCTCACCGAGGGAAGGGCAGAGGTGCTGCGTGCAGCTCAAATCCTGCGCTACTTCGCCGCAGAGGGCGACCGTGTGGCCGGGGAGCGCTTTGCTTCGCCCCGGCGCGGGGAACGTATCCTCGTAACCCGTAAACCGCTGGGCTTAGTTGGCATCGTCACCCCGTTCAATTTTCCGATCGCCATCCCGGCATGGAAGATCGCTCCCGCCCTGGTGCACGGTAACGCGGTGGTGTGGAAGCCGGCTTCCACCGTCCCTCTTCTCGCCATGCGCTTTGCCGAAGCGCTCGTTGCCGCCGGGCTGCCCGCGGGGGTACTTAACCTTGTCGTTGGTCCCGGCTCTCTCGGAACTGCTCTTGTTCAGAGCCCTGGCGTGGACGCCATGTCCTTTACCGGCTCGTCAGCGGTCGGACGTGCACTGGCGGCCCAAGCTGCCGTCCGGGGAATTCCCATGCAAGGCGAAATGGGAGGAAAGAACGCGCCACGGGTTCTGGCCGATGCTGATCTGGACCTAGCTTCGGAACAGGTGCTTTTCGGGGGCGTTCCGCTCCACCGGACAGAAATGTACCGCAACATCACGGCTCATTCTCGCGGACCCCATCGCGGACGAATTCCTGGAGCGCCTCACGCTCCGACTCAGCGCTTGGCAGACCGGGGACCCTGTTGACTCAAAAGTACAGATGGGCCCGTAATCAGTGAGGCAGCGCGCAGGTCCATCATGAGCGGAATCGACACAGCCGTAGAGACGGGCGCCGTCGCCATCGCCGGAACATCTGCTGACAATTCCTATGCCGGTACTCCCGGCGGCTTCATCCCCCCGACTGTGCTGCAGCTCCCTGCTGGCAAGGCCGGATCAACCAACCTCGCCTGGTGAATAGAACTTTTCGGTCCCGTCTTGGCGGTCCGCCGGGCCGCGACCACCCAGGAAGCATTCGGTTTGGCCGAAGAGTCCGAGTTCGGCCTGTCTGCAGCATTATTCACCCGTGACCTTGCGACAGCATTGGAAGCAATCGAAGCCCTCGATGTGGGAATCCTTCAGCTCAACTCCGAATCTGCCGGTTCAGATCCTCATGTGCCGTTCGGCGGATCAAAGAAGAGCAACTTCGGTCCCAAGGAACAGGGCGGCGCGGCCAAAGACTTCTACACACACACGACAACGGTCTACCTCCGCGGGTAGGAACGAAGAAGGATCAGATGGCTCACACTCTTACAAAAACGCCTGACCCCTTAGCGGTATCAGCCGCTAACGCGAGGCAGCCGAAAACCATCCAAACCTTCGGCGTCGTTGGCGCGGGCCTTATGGCAAGCCAGCTCGTCCTGCTGGTCGCGGACAAGCTCCGCATCCCGGTCCTCCTCAGCGATCTTTCCACCGACCGGGTGTCCGCGGCCCTCCACCGAATGCGCGGACATCTTGACCGGCAGGAGGCCAAAGGCAAGCTCCGACCAGGCGAGGCAGCCGAAATCGCCGGGCTAATCCGGGGCACCACCGATCCGTCGAGGTTCAGCGGGTGCGACGCCGCAATCGAGGCGGTCTTCGAGGACCAAAAGAATAAACGGAGCGTATTCCGGCAGCTCGAGGAGCACATCGATCCGGATGCCCTCCTGCTCACCAACACTTCCTCGCTCTCGGTCACCGACATGGCACGTGGCCTCAAGCACCCAGACAGGGTGCTTGGGTTCCACTTCTTCAATCCAGTCGCTGTCCTCCCGCTCGTCGAATTGGTCCGGACCCCCCTCTCATCCGATACCGCTCTCGCCACAGCATGGAGCCTCGCCGCGGGTCTCGGCAAGACCGCCATACCTGTCACTGATACGCCCGGCTTTGTCGTCAACCGACTCCTCACGCGCCTGTTTAACGAAATACTCGCTGAAATCGACAAAGGCGGGGACCCCGTTGCCGTAGACCGTTCCCTCTCACCGTGGGATCTGCCCATGACACCCCTTCACCTGATCGGCTACATAGGCCCCTCGGTGCAACAGCACATCTGTGACACACTGCACCGCGCCTACCCCGCCCGCTTCGACCGGTCAGCCTCTCTCACGGCAGTCGTAAAAGCCGGACTGCCGGGCTTCTTCGACGAAAACGGCAAAGTTCCTCCCGCGGCACGGACCCTACCCCCGGAGCCGCACGGAGTGGACCCGGACCGGGTACGGCTGCGCGTCCGCCATGCATTGGCCCAAGAAGCCCAGCTCATGCTGGACGAAGGCGTCGTCGCAACCTGGGAGGACATCAACCGCTGCATGACTCTCGGCGCCAACTTCCCGACAGGCGGCCTGACACGCCTCCTCGCGACGTAACATGCACAACCGTTCAAAACGAGGTACGGCCAATCGAAGTAAGTTCGAGCCGTCTCCACCAACAAATCCCGGAGCAACCGCAGTGAAAACAGAATCTAACTTCCGACTACCCGACCCGAGGGATGTCGTCATTATCGGCGCAGCACGCACCGCTCAGGGACGACTGCTGGGCCAATTGGCACCACTTTCCGCCGTCGAACTGGGCGGAGCGGCCATCGCTGGCGCCCTCTCACGGGCCAGCGTCCCGGCAGATACCGTCGATGCCGTCATCATGGGCCAAGTTCTCCAGTCAGGGACCGGACAAAACCCGGCCCGGCAGAGCGCGGTCGCCGCGGGAATTCCCCTGAGCGCACCCGCCGTGACAGTGAACAAAGTGTGCCTCTCGGGACTGTCGGCCATAATCGAGGCCGCCCGAATGCTACGCCTTGGCGACGCAGCCGTCGTCGTCGCCGGCGGCCAGGAATCGATGAGCCAAGCCCCCCGCCTAGTCGCAGGCACCCGGACCGGGAATGCGTACGGAGCGCTCACTCTGGTGGACGCAGCCGCCCAGGACGGCTTAACAGACGCATTCGACCACGAGGCCATGGGCCTGGCCACTGACCGCGCCAACTCGGCATTGGGCATTTCGCGGGCAACCCAAGACGCCGTCGCCGTCACCTCCCACTTGCGGGCAGCCGCAGCCCAAGATTCAGGAGTGTGGGCCCAGGAAATCATCCCTGTGAAGGTGCCCACACGAAAGGGCGTCCTCGAAATCACCGAGGATGAAGGCATCCGCCCCGATGCTTCACAGGAGTCGCTGGCCCGTCTGCGCCCCGCCTTCTCCCCGGATGGGACGGTGACTGCGGGCAACGCCTCACCTTTGACCGATGGCGCCGCGGCAGTTGTACTGACCACCCGGGAGACCGCCCAGAGGCATGGGTGGGATGTCCTCGCAGTCCTTCGGGCCCACGGACAAATCGCCGGGCCTGACACATCCCTGCCGGACAAGCCCGCCAAAGCGATCCGCGCCGCCCTGTTGCGCGAAGGCTGGACAGCCGAAGAACTCGACCTGATCGAGATCAATGAAGCCTTCGCCTCAGTTGCATCGCATTCCAGGGAACTGCTCGGCGTGTCCGAGGACCGGATCAACATACACGGCGGCGCAGTTGCCATCGGACACCCAATCGGTGCTTCAGGAGCCCGGCTGGTTGTCACTGCCGTGCACGAACTCATCCGCCGCGAAACGGGCCGGGCCGCCGTTGCACTATGTGGAGGCGGGGGCCAGGGCGACGCCCTGCTCCTGGAACGCTGATGTTCGAGCAGTGGCACACCGCTACACACCTCCGCCGAACAGTAGATTGGCAGGACCATGTGGGCGACATCGTAGAGATCCGCTCCAACGACCGCGTTGTTCGCCGGGGGATCGTCGAAGAAGAAATGCCGGACGGTTCAGGCCTATGGTTGGCAGCCGATGCCGCTGACCGCCGGGAGTACTTCCACAAAGATCTCGGCTGCGAGCTTTGGATCTAGTCCAGGGGAGACTGTCATCGACTGGCTGAGGAGCAGCGCTCCGTGAAACATCACCTCCGCACACTCCACCGGCGCACCCCTACGTGCTCATCGCCGAACGCGGCGTGGAGACACTGGTCGGTGCAACCGTAGGGGTCAAGGTCCTCATCATCTTCTCCGGACACGACGGCCACGACATATAGTTGCCAGCAGGGGAGACGGATCACCCCGCTCAGCGTCCGCTCCTACTGAGATCAAACCCAGCTTCCGGCGATGTGACACGGCGCTGAAGGCTGGTTCTCCATGCACTCCCCACAAGAGCGGCGAACCAACACCGTCGTTGCTGTTGATTGATGCAGAATCGAAGTGATTGGCATCTGAGATTTCTCTTGCCGGCCGCGGGAATGCGCCCGGCTCGACAGGCCTCTTGAGTCCGGCGCAGTTCTACTATCGGTTCTGACTGCCGTATGAGACCCTGTGCGTCGATTCAACTGACCGCCGGTCGGCGCGCTCCTGCTGACGTGCTGAGCTTACCCACCCGGACTGCTGGACACCGGCAACCGACGGGGAAGTTCCAACCACTTCTTCAGGGGACCCGAGGCGCCGGGAGGTGTTCTTGCTCTGAACGAGGATCCTGCTTTTCATGAGCTTTGCTCTTCTCAAAATTTGTAAACGAAAGGGGCAACTGCAAGACGTTGAACGTCAGGAGTAAGTGCTTCGGGAGTTCGCGTTTATCGACGGTGATACGAAGCGAACGAGCGTCCATACAGTCTGGGAGCCGTGCAGCGGTGGCATAACTTCTCCTTGCTGCAGGTAACGTACGGGCAAAGGAGCACCCTCGGGTCCCCACCAGCCACTACAAGGCGCGTGGTGCCCTGTTCTTGCGTTGATAGTCGAACTGTTCGAGCGGTTCACCTGAAGCTGCAGCACGGATGCCCCTTTTTTCGGCGTGGTCCTGACAATGAAGGCCTGTACATGAATGCCGCTTGGAGAATCAGGCTGTCCCCTGATCGTAGGGACGCCCCACACGCGAGTCACCGTACACTTCGTCAAGACTTCCGCTTTTATCTGTACTGATCGCCGAAACAGCTGGTCTTCGCCTTCCCGGGCCTTGATACAGTCCCTTTATGGAGGGTTGAGATGACCCGGACAAGTCCATCCAGTCCAGAAGTAACTGCGTGCAAATTTTAGAGGCCCGGGTTCCCGCGCCCGGGGATACCTAAACAAAGTCATGAAAACGCTCAGCTTCCTGCGGTAAGTACCTCCTGCCCACCAACGCCTGACCCGTGGTACTGCCCTCACAGGTATAGGCTCAGGAACGACTATGGTCGCCACTTCAGCGAGCCCACTTAGAAGTCGGATGATCGGACCTTCCCGAGGCAGCCAGGGCCGACTCGTTTATGTCCTGCTAAGCAGGCGATACTCATGGAACCAGGAGGCACAGCAACCGTTATGGCAAGTGTGCGCACCGCCCTCGCGGAGGGCGTCAAGGAGTGGAAACCGCGGGTTCAGGCCATGGCCCACGAAATTCATTCCAACCCCGAGGTGGCCTTCGAGGAGGTCCGCTCGTCGGAGGCAGCAGCGGCGCTCCTGGCTGAAGGCGGCTTCACAGTTGAGCGGGGCACTGGTGGTCTTCCGACAGCTTTTACAGCTACCGCCGGAAGCGGTGCCTTAAAGGTGGCACTGTGCGTGGAATACGACGCGCTTCCAAACATTGGACATGCGTGCGGGCACAACCTTATTGCTGGCGCGTCAGTCGCCGCTGCCCTTGCCCTGAGACCCTATGTAGACGAGCTCGGCATCACACTGAAGGCCATTGGAACCCCTGCTGAGGAAAACGGTGGCGGCAAGGCGCTTCTTCTTGAACGTGGGGCGTTTGACGGTATCAGCCTCGCCCTGATGGTTCACCCTGTCCAGGATGGGGTGACCTATAACCCGGCAGGTACCAGCGCCCAGGCGATGGGCAGGTACAAGGCGACGTTCGTTGGGAGGGCCGCCCATGCGGCAGCAGCCCCCCACCTGGGCGTAAACGCTGCAGATGCAGCTGTGCTGAGCCAAGTCGCCGTAGGGTTACTGCGTCAGCAGATACCTGGAGACCACCGAATAGCTCTATTTGTCGCTGAGGCGGGGCACGCCACGAACATCATCCCGGAACGGGCGGTAGTCGAGTTTGAGTGCCGGGCATTCACTTTGAGGGAATATGAAGCCCTGCTTGAGCGCGTCCGCGGCTGTTTTGAAGGGGCCGCCCTGGCCACCGGAACAACGCTGATCATTGAGGCGACAGAACCCGCATATGAGCCGTTACTCCAAGACAACGCCCTGGCTGCACACTGGACTGACGCGATGTTCACGTTCGGCAAGGACACATCTACGTCCGGCGACATGAGTGGTGGGTCAACTGATATGGGCAACGTCTCCCAGGTAATTCCCACCCTGCATCCCTGGCTGAGTATCCCCGGGGCGAATGTACCAATCCACTCACACGAGTTCGCAGTATTTGCCGATTCCCCTGAGGCGTACAGCGTGATGTTCGAGGCAGCAACCGCCCTGGCTTGGACAATCGCCGGCGCAGCAACGACCCCCGCCGAAAGAGAACGCTTTATTAAAGCGGCATACCGCCGCCAGACCGTCACCGCGAAGGTACCCCATGAGTACCAGCACTAAATCGCGCGGAGACAAAGTTTGTGTCCGGCTGACCGCGAGTGTTTGTCTAGCGTTGGATTCGGCTTGATACTAGGTGATTTTCCTTCGAATGTGATGACGACGGCCTTCAAGGCAGGCTTCCAACGGTACCCGTCGTGCCCTGCCTTTTGTCTGTGTGGTCAATGGCCAGATAAGGGCATTCCGGACCGCCATCCCAGTCGGGAAGTATCACTCTGACCCTGACCGCGCGCCGGGCGGGACGTTGACGGATTTTGACGGCGTTGGTGCTTCAGATAGTGCGCCGGATGTCGACGACACAGTCCCGGACATGCAAAGCGGGCGACAAGAGGTTTGTGACACGAGCGACCACGATGCCCTTCGGAGGGGGCATGACCTGGGCTGAGCTCAAGGAAGGCCACGGCGAAGGCCCGCTGTGTGTAACGAGCGGTGGCACCGGGTTGGACATACGACGCAGGAGTGGGTCGAACCTGCCACTGCAGGTTTTCCGGCAACTGGACAACGTCTGGGTCCCGGCCCCGGCACCGGATGGGTTTACGGAGCTATTACCCATAAGGCAAGTCTTGGCCGGTTCATCGTTCACCGGGCTCAGGTCTATGGCGTGCCTCCCGAGGTGCTGGATCGGCTTCTCTGCGGAATTGTGGGTCTTCTCTAAGAGCTTGGACGATAACAGAGGCGTGGGCGAACTCCACCGGACAACTTTGTCCGATGGAGTTCGGCCGCACGTGCTAGCGATTTGGCTTCAGCTGGTGGGATGCGAAATGGCAGGATCCAATTCTTCATCGGCTGGGTCAATCGTATCTACGGAATTGATTAGACGCGGCGGGGAGAATTTATAGGCACCGTAATAGACGCCTGCAGCCAAGGCCATGGTGATCAAAGGCGTAAGCTGGGAGATTACCGGCCACGCTGTTTGTTCAGTGAGTGCAATTCCGGTTGCTGAAGCGAATACCCAGGCGATTGCTCCGGGGCTGACCGCTTTGAGATTTCCAGGGCGGATATCAGGGACAAGATCTTGCGTTTTCCAGTTCAGTGCAATAAATACCAGTGCGATGGCAACCCAGGCGGTTACAAATACGCCTTGCCAGGCCAGGGCCTTGAGAAGGTAACTCAGAACATCGGTGAGCATGAGCAAAAAGGCCAGAGCGCCGCAGACGATAACCCATACATAGCGGGGCAGGTTGAGTCTAAATACCCGACTGGCAAATGCCGAGAGGTTTTCGGATGCCAGGAAGTAGTTGGCGGTATTGATGCGGGTCTGTGAGATAAGGATGACGAGCAGGCCGACCAGTCCGAGCGATGAGATAAACGCTTGGACGACCCCGGTTTCTGAGGCTTCAATTCGCCATGCGCTCATGATGTATATGCCGACCAGCCCGTTGAGCCCGAACGTGAATGCGTAGAAGACCCATCCAAATGTCACCGTACCGAGGAATTTTTCGTCTTGTTGTCGTCCCAGCCGGGCATAGTCAAAGGTGTACATCATCATGATGTAGACGCCCATGTAGATAAGGTACGAAGTGAGCCAGCCGGGCAGGGCCGATGAGACGGCGGCCTGGCCAATCCAGTCTGTGGGTACTCCCCGGATGAGAGTAGCGGCGACGACCACCGCAATCAGGCCGGCAACATAGAGCGGGAGCAGGACACCGTTGAGTTTGTCCAGCCAGTTCTGTACGCCCCCCAGGGCCAGGGGAATGGCGTAGAGCACCACGATGCCATACCAAACGACCATGCTGCCGCCGAAGTACTCGTGGAATGCGACGGCGATAATGGATCCTTCGAACACTGCGTAGTAGATGGCCGTGGCTGCAAAGATCAGAGATGCCAGGGCGGAGCCGACCAGTCCGAAGAGTGTGCGGGAGAAGAGGCTGACTGTGAGTCCTGTCCGCGCCGCGTAGCGCGACAGAACCGTGTTGATGGCACCGTAGGTGACAATGGTGAGCGCCATTCCGATCAGGGTGTTCACGACACCGACTGCTCCTGCTGAGGCCACAGCTACGTAGATCCAGAACATGGCGGAGAATACCGCCCACCAAGCCATGGTGAGTGACCATTTTCCGGCACGCTCAGTGGCGGGTAGAACGTAATTTGAGTACGACAATTTTGCACCTTTCAAGTCTTTGAAGAAGCCAGGGAGGGGGATGCTTGGCCGGAGATCGTTTCGAGAGGAGCCGCCATGGCTCCTCCGGGTTCGTGCCGGCGTTAGCTCCCTGTCAAATTGAGTTGCTTCCCTCACCGTGGTCACGGATCTGTCGCGATTGCAGGGCAATGACGATGCCGGGTCCGCCGACGCGATCAGCGCCGGCGGACCCGGTGTTGGTCAGAATGCGCTTAGTGCCAGTGGGCCGACGAACGCTTTTCCATGCTCTTGCGGAACTCTGAGGTGGTCTCCGGGAACAGTTCCCCGGTGCCCCAGTCCAGGATGACGCCGTGGCGGCGGATCACGTCGAGCATGTCCATCTCTCCGGCGCGGTACTTCTCCGCCACGGCGACCGGATCGGCGGTCAGCCACCCTAGGCGGTCGCCACGGATCTGCTGGCGCAGCTCGAGGCTGGCTGCTTGATCGATCTCAAACTGGTCCAGTTCGCGATCGATTTCGCGGATGATGACGCCGTAGTCCTTCGCTGCGCGTTCGATCGACACGTACTCGTCGATGACGTCTTCGAGGACTTCGTCGAAGGGGCGTTCCAGGGGATCGCCGTAGCCGCCCCCACCAGCGGACGGGCGGGTAAACGAGTCCCCGGAGTGCAGCGGAACGGCGGAGAAGTTGGAACCGAGGAACTTTTCCTGATCGGTTCCCTTGTTCATCCAGACACCGTGCGGGATGGACGGCAGGCCGCCTTCGATGCCCCAGGTGATGGAGCGTGCACGGTCGCAGCAGTAGCTCATCACGGTCTTCGTCGCGTCGACCAGGGTGCCGCCCTTTTCGATGCCGAGGCCACCGCGGAATCGTCCGGGTCCGCCGGAGTCGGTACCGATCTGGTGCACGGTGGTCAGGACCGGCGACAGCCGCTCCTGACCTTCGATGGGCTGGACGGCCAAACCGGGTCCGAAGACCGGGGCGGTGGCGCTGGCTCCGTCTTTGGAGGCTCGTCCGCCCCAGCCGCCGGCCATCCAGTCGTACCACATGAAGTAGGGGTTATCGTCGGTGCGGCCGTCGCGGCCACCGACCAGGAGGTACTCGAGGTTGAAGGCGCAGGCCATGGCGCGTTCGGGCATGATCTGGGACCAGAGCTCGAAGATTCCGTTCATGAGCTTTTCGTAGGGACCGGAGCAGAACCCGGTGACCGCGTAGGGCCACCCGGCATTGACCACGGTGCCCTCGGGCCCGATTTCCGCATCGACGGCGGCGTAGAAGCCGGAGTTCAGCGGAACGTCCGGGAAGAACGTCTTGGTGCCGGCGTAGATGGCCGAGTGGGTTGTGCCGTAACCGGAGTTAAGGAAGGTTTCGACGGCGGGCGCGGAACCGGTCAGGTCGTAGTGGATGCCCTTGCCGTCCAGTGTCAGCTTGATTTTGATGGGCACCAGGCCCTCGCCCTTGCCCGGGTCGAAGTCGATGTAATCGGTGGTCTCCCACACTCCCTGCGGCAGGGATTCCAGGCGGCGCAGGACGATCCGTTCAACGTAGTCCTGGGTTTCCTGCATCGCGGCGACGACCGTCGATTTGGAGTATTTGTCCACCAGGCGGAGGACTTCACGCTCGCACACGGCAGTCGCTTCTGACTGGGCCTGCAGGTCACCCATCGCCTGGCGCGGTGCCCGGGTGTTCGACACCAGGAGCTGGGCGACGTCGTGAAGGAAGACACCCTTGCTCCAGATCCGCACGGGAGTGATCCGCAGGCCTTCGCCGAAATGTTCCTTGGCGTTGACATCGAATGAACCCGGAACGTTGCCGCCAATGTCAGCCCAGTGGCCCTTGTTCTGGGCGAAGGCGATCACCTCACCGTCGGAGAAGATCGGTCGAATGAAGCTGACGTCGTTGAAGTGTGTGCCGCCCCGGTACGGGTCGTTGATGGCAAACACGTCCCCCGGATGAATGTCTTTGCCGAATTCTTCGATGACGGCCTTGCACTGGAAGTGCAGGGTACCGACGTGGACGGCAATGTCGCCGCTGCCCTGCATGACGGTGTTTCCGTTCGCGTCACAGAGAGCGGAGGAGAAGTCGCGGGAGTAAATAACAAAGGAATAGCAGGTCCGGAGAATCTGCTCGCTCATCAGGTCGACGCTGGTGACGAAGGCGTTTTTCAGCACCTCGAACGTTACGGGGTCAAGGCCTGATGCCTGCCGTGCATCGGTGTGGGCGACATGGAGATCTGGAATGGTGATCACGTCGGTCATGATTAGGCTTCCTGCTCGTCTTTGAACTCTGTGAGGTGGATCCGGATGTTGAGCCACTCGTCGATCTCGGCGGTGGTGCGCGGGGGCACGACCGTCGTGGAGTCAAGCTGGTCGATGATGGCGGGACCTTGGAAAGTCGCGCCGGCGCCGAGCTTGGTGCGGTCGTAGACGGGCGTATCGACCCAGCCGTCCTCACCGAAGTACACCGGCCGGACCGAATCGGGTTCGCCAGGCTCGGATACCCATTCCGTGGCCGGAGCGAAGGAGGGCTTGGGCGTCTTGCCGACAGCGGAGAGCTGCAGCTGGTAGATTTCCACGGGCTGGTCATCCTGGCGGAACGCAAATTCGCGCTCGTGCTGCTGGTGGAAGCTCTGGATGGCTTCTTCCAGAGCACCGTCGCCGGTTCCCATATTGACGGCCAATGAACGCCACTGTCCCTGGTAGCGCATGGAGATGATCCGCTGCAGGATCGAATTCTCCGCGGATACGCCTTCGTGGCGGAGCCGGGCGGTGGCCTCCGTTTCGAGGGCCTTGTACTTGCTCTCCAGGTCTTCCGGATCGGCGTCGGCGGCAACAGCCGTGTACATCGCGGACAGGTCGTGCCTGATATCCACCAGGAGGCAGCCCAGCGCGGATGTGACGCCGGGGTTGGGCGGTACGACGACGGTGGGAATGTTCAGTTCCTTGGCCACCTCGACGCCGTGCAGGGCGCCGGCGCCACCGAAGGCGAGCAGCGCGAAGTCGCGGGGGTCATAGCCGCGGCGGATGGAGATCAGGCGGACGGCGTCAGCCATGTTGGCGTTCGCGACCTGGAGGATGGCGTGGGCGGCCTCGGCTTCGCTCATGCCCAGCGGTTCAGCGATGGCACGCTTGATCACGGCCTGGGAGAGCCCGCGGTCCAGCGTCTTCGCGCCGCCGGCCAGGGTGGATCCGAGCCTGTTCAGGACCACGTTGGCGTCGCAGTTGGTGGGCTCTTCGCCGCCCATGTTGTAGCAGGCGGGTCCCGGATCGGCGCCCGCGGACTGCGGGCCGTTGCGCAGCGAACCGGCAATGTCGATGTGCGCAATCGAGCCGCCGCCGGCGCCGATGGTGAGGACCTCGATGCTGGGGAAGACGATGGGGTGGCCGTATTCAACCTGCCATTCTTTGGTGATGCGGAGCTCACCGTCGGAGACCAGGGCAATATCGGTAGACGTGCCGCCCATGTCCAGGCTCACGGCGTTTTCGAAGCCACACTGCTGGGCGATGTGTTTCGCTGCGATCGCGCCGGCTGCGATGCCGGACGCTGCGAGGCGCACGGGGTAGCGCTTGACCATGCGGGGGGTCATGGAACCGCCGCCGGAGTGAAGGAGCAGCAGGTCGCCGTCGTAACCGCCGGTTTTGAGCTCCTCGGCGAGACGGCTGACATAGCCGGACACCAGGGGTCCCAGCACGGCGTTGGAAACGGCGGTGTTGAAGCGGTCGTGCTCGAAGATTTCGGGCAGGATCTCGGCTGAGGTGGAGACCGTGGCTTCCGGAAGTTCCTCTTCCAGGATTTTCCGCATCCGGATTTCGTGCTCGGCGTTGGCGTAGGAGTTGATGAAGCAGACGGCGATGGTGGTGACGCCGCGCTTACGGAGGACCGCGGCCAGGCGGCGGGCTTCTTCTTCGTCCAGGGGAGCGACGATGTTGCCGGCGTAGTCAACACGTTCGGTCACCTCGAACCTGTCGCGGCGGCGGATGTAGGGGCCGGTCACGTCGTTGTAGGCGTCCCAAAGGTCGTCTTTGGTACCGTCCCTGATCTCGATGACGTCCCTGAACCCCTTTGTCGTGACCATGGCTGCGGGGGGAAAGTTCCGGGTAATCAGGGCGTTTGTTGCTACCGTGGTGCCGTGTGAGAACAGCGACACGTCAGCCAGATTGATCTCGGCGCGTTCCACCCCGTTCAATATCGCCAGCATGGGGTCAGCTGGTGTCGACGGGACCTTGGTGACACGCATGCGCTGTGTTTCTTCATCGAAAATGCAGACGTCAGTGAATGTTCCCCCGACGTCGACGGCGACTCTGAGATTGGACATCTATGTTCCTCCAGGATGCTGCGGATTGGGTACCACTGGTTGACCCGCCCCGCCGGGTCCTTTCATTCCTAATTCTTCAGCTGATCCCTGTGGCACACATCGGCCGGTTGCAGCTCCAAAGGAATGATCTTTTTCTGACCAAAAGGATGATGCCGCTGCGGCCGCGCCTAAACTCGAGCCTGACGTGCCCGCGGCTTTGCCGGCACCTCGTATCACTGGAGTTGGTTGCCTCCGCACAGGTACGCGCACAGCAGGGCCCGGGTTTCCAATGCTTAAATTGTCTGTTGGCTCATGTCCGCGTCAAAGCCGCCCACTGAAGCGCTTCCGTCCAGTAGTAGTACCGGATCACGGTTCTCCGCTGGTCAACCACCGACCTGCGAGTACGGATCAGGCACTCGTGACAAAGGGGCGCCTGCTCATGAACTATGCCGTTGTGAAAGACTATTGCCGTGAGTTCCGCAGAAGCCCTCAGCAGGCTGAAACAAGGCGCCTTCGACGCGGCGCCGCTGGCGACTGCCATCTTTCGCAGGGAGACCTCCGAACGGCTTGTGTTTCTTGGAGGCAACAGCGAATTCGGTTCGCTCGTCCAGGGCAACGCTAGTCCCAACCAAGGCACAGAGGGGGAGCTCGGGGCAGCCCTTTCCCGGCTGGTAACCGCCTCACTTTCCACTACGTCCGACCCCTTCACCGTGGTCGTCCACCTGGGTGATCATCTTGAAGCCTTCCGTCCGCGGGTCAAGCCGTTCCGTGTGCCGGGGGATCCGGCTGAATACTTGGTAGTCCAATTGACGGCGCTTAGCGAGCAAAACTCTACGGAACGTGATCTGCACTCAACGGTCCGGCAACTCAAAGATCTTCTGGATAACTCGACTGCGCTGATGTACATCAAGGACCTTGACGGGAGGTACCTCATCGCCAACCACTACTACGCCCAACGCTTTGGCGTCAGCTCGGAATCAATCCTCGGTCTTACCGATTACGATCTGTTCGCCAAACCGATCGCAGACCATTACACGAAGAACGACGACATGGTGATCAGAACCTCCACTTCTATCGAAGTCGAGGAACCCCTGGTCACCATCGGCGACCTGACTGACCCGGACGAAGACAGCCGCTGGCTCTCCATCAAATTCCCTCTCCTCGACGACGCGGGCAACCCCTACGCTCTCGGCGCGATCTCCACCGACATAACCGACCGCAAGCGCGCCGAGAGGGCAGCCCGCGATGCAATGCATGAGGCAGAACGTGCCAATCGGTCAAAGAACGAATTTTTGTCCAGGATGAGCCATGAGCTGCGGACGCCGTTGAATGCCATCCTTGGATTCGCCCAGCTGCTTCAAAACCTTCCACTCAGTCCCACGGCAGCCGAAAGTGCCCGTCATATTCTCGACGCCGGCAACCATCTGCTGTCACTCGTAAACGAGGTCCTGGACATCACCTGGATCGAAGCCGGGGCTCCTGGCATCGCCACGGCACCTGTGCCTGCCATTGAATCCATACACCAAGCTCTCCAACTCATGCGCCCGCTCGCGGCTGCGCAGGACATCGAAATCGCCAGCGATCTCCATGGCGCCCTCCACCTCTACGTTCTAGCTGACACACAACGGCTCCGGCAGGTCTTCCTCAATCTGCTCGGAAACGCGGTGAAGTTCAACAGCGCGCAGGGTGTAGTCCGCGTCTGGTGCGAACTCAGAGAGGGTTCCCTTCGATTCCTTATCATGGACACGGGTCCCGGGATGGCCGAAGCCGATGTCCAGCGATTGTTCACACCCTTCGTGCGACTACCCCAGTCCGCTGAGGTCGAAGGGTCCGGCCTGGGGCTGGCGCTGTCCAGGAAGCTCGTCGAAGAAATGGGGGGTGTTCTGGGCATCGAACACACCGCTCCCGGCGAGGGCTCGACGTTTTTTGTTGAGATGCCTCTTGCGTCGGCTCCAGAAGCTGATGCCATAGCGCCCATGCCGGGTGCGGGAACCTTAACCATCCCTAGTGGACGCGATGCAACAATCCTCCACATTGAAGACACGCACGCAAATATTCGCCTGGTGGAGAACATCATCGCGGGGATGGGTGGGCTAAATCTGATCTCCGCAACCAGCGGCAAATCAGGAATTGCTCTGTCACAAACAGCGTCGCCCCAACTCATCCTGCTCGACCTGAACCTCTCCGACATGTCGGGGGTCGAGGTCGTGAAACAGTTGCAGGAGGACGAGCGCACAAGGCAGGTCCCGGTCATCATTATCTCCGCAGATGCCACTCCTGCCCGCATCGCAGAGCTGCGCGGTATAGGCATCTTGGATTACCTCACCAAACCTTTCGAAATCGACCATTTCGCGCGCACGATCCGCAGCGCATTGGCGCTGCCGTGAAGATCATCAACGTATTCATTGCTGACGACCACCCCGTCTACCGGGAAGGCCTCGCCCAGAATTGGGAGGGCGTGCCACAGATCAACGTCATAGGCTCGGCAGGGGATGGCAAAAGTGCCCTCGAGGCCATCCGGCAGTTGAAACCCGACGTGGCCGTCATGGACCTGAAACTGCCCGAACTCGATGGCATGCAGGTCCTGGAGTTGCTGTTCGCGGAGGACTCGCCCACCAGTGTCCTCGTGCTAACTGCCTACATGGACAGTACAACCGTCTACAGGGCCTTGACTCACGGCGCTCGGGGATTCCTCGAGAAGGCAGCATCGTTTAGTGAGATCACGGAAGCCGTCCTGCAGATTGGCGCCGGCGGAACCATCATCGCCCCTTTTGCGCAGGATGTTCTTGCTCGGGAACTCCGTACTCGCCAGAACACAACCGAAAAACCAATCCTGACCTCCCGCGAAGTCGAAATTCTCCGTCTAGCGGCCGATGGGCACTCCGGCCAAAAGATCGCCAGTGAACTCCACATCTCCCTAACGACCGTCAAAACTCATTTACAGCACATCTACGACAAACTCGACGTCTCCGACCGGGCCTCCGCCGTCGCGCAAGCCATACGCCGCGGCTTTCTTCGCTGGTAGTTACAAGTGGGGACAAGTCCGTCCGTTGCTGCCGGCAATGCCAACGCCTTGCACTCGAAGTACTGCGCATGTACGATGCGTCCTTGCCGAAAACCACTACTACTGCCGATGGGCCGCCATGAGATGCCTGCGCAGCAGGACTGCGCCGTCTTCGGCTGAGAACTGGGCCTCTGCACCCCACGCTTCCCCATAACCTGCCCGGGGTTGGGTGGATTCGTGCTGTGGAGTTGCGCCGTTTCTGCTTACTTGATGATGTCGAGGAAGGCATGGGTGGCAGGGCTGGGATTGAAGTCACTCCAGGGACGTATTCATCCCGGGAGGGTTCGTCAGCGATCGGGAGGCTCACCGGGGCGTGACGGCGGGGCGCGGTCCGGGATGGCAGGAGTGTGACGGCGAGATTCCGACGAATCAGATCGGTCGTGAGGTCGATGGCCATGATGGCTTCCTCTCTGAAGCGATCAACTAGCCAATAAATTTGAACGTTGCGTCTGTTTTGTGACGTGAGGTCGGGAACTTGTGGTCCCGTCGCTCTGACTTACTCAGGCCGCGGACAACGTAGCGGGTGGCCGTGTTTCTGACCCGGATCCCCAGCAGAAGGGACAGCCGAGGAAGTCGAGGGAGGAGCGGCAGGCCGGGCAGTCCTCAGGATTCAATTTCTGGTTCGGTCGTAGTGACCGTAGGCTCTCAGTGGACGGCTGACGGTCACGTCCGCTGTTCACTAAAGCTATCCGCTTCATGACAAGCCTCCTGATGCTGCAGAAGTGGTGACTGGTTGACCCGCCCCTCCGGGTCCTTTCATTCCTAATTCTTCAGCTGATCCATGTGGCACACATCGGCCGGTTGCAGCTCTAAAGGAATGATCTTCTTCTGGCCAGAAGGATGATTCCACTGCGGCCGCGCTCACCTTCGACGAGGGCGCGGCTGGTGATCTCGTTGGGGCCGCCGTCGCCGCCCCACATGCACGGAAGCATCTGCTTGAACCGTCCGGGGAAATCATGCCGCCTGTTTGTTGGCGGCGTCGTCGGGTAACGAGCCGGTTTGTAGATCATAATATGTCTGCTCAAATTCCTCTGGCGTCTGGTGATCCAGGGCGGAGTGCAGGCGTTCGTTGACTCTTCTATGTCTGTCAAGCGGTTTCCTGCACCTTTTTGGCCTGAGCCGAGACAGTCAGAATTCTGAACACCCGTCGGGCCAGATAGCGCTTGACGCAACGTCGGATTTCCTTGTCGGTTTTACCTTCGGCACGTCGTTTCTCGACGTAGTCGCAGGTTTCAGAGTCGTAGGTCATCCTGGTGATCGCAGCCATGTGAAGGGCACTGTTGAGCCTTCTATCGCCTCCACGGTTCAGCCGATGTCGAACGGTGTTCCCGGACGATGCAGGGATGGGATTCACGCCGGCCAGACAGGAGAAGGCAGCTTCGCTACGGACCCGTCCCTCGTGCGACCACGCGCCACCAAACATTTCGTCGCGGCGACCGCCTGGAAGCCCTTCTCCTCGAGCAGGGGTGCGGCCTCGCTGACCTTGACCAGCTCGTCCAGCTTTTGCTCGTTGGACTTCAACTGCTCACCGAGGTCCAGGATGTGTTTGGCGAGGCGGACCGCCTCGGAGCGGGCGATACTCAAAGCCAGTTCTTCCTCGCGTTCACGCCAGCGTGAGATCTCCTCGATCTGGACTGGGGTGAGCTTCCTGCGGGCATCAATTCCGAGACTGTTACTGCGTACCAAAGCGTTCAATGCGTTGATCGAACGGGTACGGCCCTTGGTCATGGACTCGCGGGCGGTGACCAGGATCCGCAAGCCCTGGCGGATCCCTTCATTCAGACGGGGGCGGCGCAGTTTCTCAACCGGCAACGACAGAACTGCAATGGCCATCCGGTGGGCGTCCAAGGCATCGGTTTTACCGACACCGCGGTTCTTCTTGGCATCCATGCGAGGAGCCTCGGCGACGGGGAATCCGTGGGCGGCCACTACCGGCGATGAAGCATCCAACTTTGGGGCCCGTTTGCCGTGCAATCCACCACTTGACGTGCCAGCAGCGAGCAAAGACGGCCCGGCACTCTGCTGGGAGTGCCGGGCCGTCTTCTTTTCTTGCTATGAATATTCCTGCGGCAGGTGGCCGCCGAGGTTCAGGCTCGTGTGGCGCCGCGCCGCTGCGCAAGGCGTTCGAGCAGCCTGTGCTCAGCGTCCTCGCCGGGGGCGATTCCGGACGGAATGCGGAAGTAGAAGACCAGTCCGAGGACCCACCAGAGCCCGAAGAGGATCCACGGCGGCGGGGTGAGGGCTGCCGGCATGCCGGGGAGGTAGAGGCTGAGCAGTCCAAGGCAAAGGACCACAGCGGTGACGCCGATGGCGATGCCGCCGTTGCCCTTGCCGCCGATGCGGAGCGGGCGGTCCATGTTGGGTTCGCGGCGGCGCAGGAGCACGAACACCACGGCCACCAGGATGTAGGCCATGACGATGCTCGGTGCACCGGAATCGACCAGCCAGCCCAGCATCTTGACGCCGAAGAACGGTGCCAGGAACGACAGTCCGCCGATGAACAGCAGCGCGTTGACGGGGGTGCGGAATTTGGGGTGCAGCTTGCCGAACCAGGCCGGCAGCATTCCGGAGCGCGCCATCGAGTACACGAGGCGTGAGGCACCCATCAGCAGCGAGTTCCACGAGGTCAGGATCCCGGCAATACCGCCGGCAATCAAGATCTTGGCCATGACGTCGCTGCCGAACAGCGCACCCATGGCATCGGCGGTGGCAATATCCGCCTTGGCGATGTCCCCTGCCGGCATGGCCGAGGAGGTGGTCAGGATGGTCATGACGTACCAGACCGTGGCGAGCAGGACGGCAACGACGACGAGCTTGCCGATCTGGCGTGCCGGGATGTTCACTTCCTCCGCGGACTGGGGAATAACGTCAAAGCCCACGAACAGGAAGGGGACCACGACGAGGACGGCGAAGTAGCCGTTGAGGCCGCCGGTAAAGAAGGGCTCCATGTTCGTGGCCGAGCCACCGACGAAGGAACCGAAAACCAGCATGAGGCCAATGATCAGAAGGAACACCACGACGAAGGTCTGGGCGACTCCGGCGAGCTTGACGCCCAGGATGTTGACTCCGGTGATCACCACGGCGGCAGCGGCGCCCACCAGTGCCCAGGTCAGGTGCACCTGGTATCCGGCCACTTCCCAGAGCGGGATCTGGCTCAGGTCAGGAAAGAGGTACTGCGCCGTTCGGGGCAGCGCGACCGCCTCGAAGGCAACGACCGAGATGTAGCCGCCGGTGATGGCCCAGGATCCAATAAAGGACCAGCGCGGGCCCATCCCGCGGAGCAGGAAGTTGTGCTCGCCGCCCGCAAGGGGCATGGCCGCAGTCAGTTCGGCGTAGGTCAGCCCCACCACCATCATGATTACACCGCCGGTAACCATCGCCATGACCGCACCCATGGTGCCGGCTGCGGCGATCCAGTCCCCGGTGAGAACCACCCAGCTGAAACCGATCATGGCGCCGAAACCGAGCGCCAGGGCGTCCCAGTTGCCCAGGACCTTCAGCAGGGACGTACCCTGCTGTGCATGCTGTGGGAGCGTATCCCGCACTTGTGTAGGTTGAGAGACTTTCATTTCATCCTCGCTCGTGATTTGGTAGCGCGGTCCGACGTCGGATGGGCCCGCAAGAGCCTGTGATGCGCGCCACGCTTTGCTTAAACGTAGAGGAACAAGGGCGATTTCCCGTTGTGCAATCAGGACAAAAGCTCTCAATCAAACTGGGCACTCTGCACAAGCCGTGGCTTTGCGATCCGGGAGCAATTTCGGGTTCTGACATCCGAACGCATACATTGCCGCAAGGCGGCCTGACCTGCGAAAACGCCGAATTAGTCATGGAACGGGAGTTCTCGCAGCTACTTCTACTCCCGTGCTTTGAACGCCGATAACCATAATTATGTCAAGTTAATCAGTTGAAGCTTCAACTGCAGTGATTGTCCTCCGACGCCGCTTGTCCTGTCGCAATTTAGTTGGCCATTTTCGCAACTTACCTGGCCACCTACGGATTTCTGGGGTTTGTCTCAGTTAATCTGGCCACCATGGATGCTGTTAAGCCGCTGAGGGCGCTGCCTTCGAACATGACGGACGGGACCCGTGTGCTGGCGCGCCTGGACGGGCGTATGGCGAATACGCCGCTTTCTGGGGCTCTTGCATCGCTCGGGCTTGAGTCGGCGCTTCCCGTGCGGGCGTTCTTCTCGTGGACGGGCAAGCGGAACTACGAGGGCAGATGGTGGTCCAGTACGGTCCGGTCCCATGTTGGGTTCGAGAGCCTGCTGGTGCGCGACTTCCTGCTCTCGGCGGACCATGACCGGGATGTCGTTGGGGTCGCGTCCCAGCCGTTCGCGTTCCTGTGGCCGCGCGGGACCGAGGGTTCCCGGGGGCACGTGCCCGACTTCTTCGTCCGGCTGCGGGACGGTAACTACCTCGCCGCCGTCGAGCGTAACCGGGATGGCGCCGCTGCTGGCCTCGCCTGGGGCGTGGGCCACCGTCACCAGCTCAGTCCGGGTGGAGAGGGCCAGGAGTTCCGCGGCCGTCTCCGCACTGCAGAAGCCGGTCACGTACTGCCGCTGGGCGGAGCCATCGGTCCGCAGCCCGGGCTGGGATTCCTTGGTGAACAGCCCGTTCCTGTTCAGGGCGGCAAGCTCCGCCGCGATGGGTGCCGTTTCGGCGTCGTAGCGGACAGTAAAGGTGGCCGCCTGGTACTCGCTCTTGCCCTCCAGCCAGCGCGCCGTCAGTTCCCCGGCCGCTGCCAGCGTGATGGCTTGCCGCCAAGCCCCCTTATCCTCCAGGCGCCTGCCGAACTGGTCACGGATTTCCGCTTCTGTGGGTTCCATCCTCGGATGCTACGGCGCCCCGCCGCAGGACTCCAGCGACGGCGACACAGCAGTTAACGTCCGACGGCGGGAAGTCCGGCAGGGATCCCGGCAGCCCGTTCCGCCGCAGCGAGGGCAAGGCCAAAGCGGACGACGGCGGGAGCGTAGCCCTGGTGCGGCACGGTCCGCAGCTGTTCCGCCTCCCTCATGGCGCGGATCAGCGCGGACGTCTCGGGCAGCCGGACGTCCGTCATGGCGGGGTAGTCGATGCAGCAGGCGGGGTCCAGTTCGTAGCGGCTCCACCGGGCCAGAAGTGCGTCATGTTCAGCCTGCGCGGCGGTGTGCACGGGCCCGTCCTGCCTTTGCTGGCGGCGGCGTTCCTGCCACGCCAGGATTTGGGGGCTGCCCCGGTACGCGGCCACGCCCGCCCCTGTCCCCAGCACAGCCAGGAGTGCGCCGGACCAAGGTGACGCAAGTGTGGGAATGAGGATCGCCGGGATTGCCACGGCAGACCCCATAAAAACGTCCCAGAATACGGGGTCAGGGGCGTGGACGGCAGGGTCCGGCGTCGAATGCCGGCGGACAGCCAGGACAGTGGCGGCCACCGCGCACACCAGCACTGCACCCCAGAAGCCCAGCTGCAAGGCTCCAAACAGGACGGATTCTGCGAATGCCGGCACTGCGACACCTCCCCGCGTCAGACCCGGCCCAGGATTCCGGGTTGCTCCTTCCATTGCAACCCCTCCGGACGCCGGGGTCAATGGCGGGACCTTCTGCGCCGCCTTCCGGGATTCGTGCCGGAGGTTCCCGCCCCTGCCGCGGGCCGGTAGCTTGGGACCATGAGACTGAAAATGTGCAGCATCCATGTCCAGGATCCGGCCGCAGCCCACACGTTCTACACCGGGACCCTCGGGTTCGAGACGCTGATGGCGATGCCCGAGTACAACCTCTTCATCATCAAGGATCCCGGCGCCGATGCCGGGTCCGTGGGGCTGCTGCTGGAGCCCAGTGACAACCCGATCGGTGCGACCTACATGAACGCCCTGCACGACGCCGGGATCGCGGCCATCACATTCGGGGTTCCGGATGTGCAGGCCGAGTACGGCCGGCTGGTGGCCGCAGGCGTGACCTTCCAGGGCGAACCATCAGAGGATCCGTCCGGGATCAATGCAGTCTTCGACGATGGCTGCGGCAACTTCGTGCAGTTGCACCAGGACTGACGTTCCCCAAAAACAACAAAGGCTTGTCCGCGGATCCGGACAGTCAAGGTTCGGATCCGCGAACAAGCCTATGAACGGCGCGGCTACTCGGCCTGGGCGCGGGCCTTCTTGGCTGCCTCGTCCTTGACCCGCTGGGCTTCGGTACGGACGGCGGCGTGGGTGGAGCGCTCGGTGACCAGCCACGCCGGGGGAGCCTGCAGCAGCGCGGTGATTTCCGCCGTCGTCAGCGCTTCCTCAACACCGCCGCGGGCCAGGCCGCTGATGGAGACGTTCAGCTTCTGGGCCACAACCGGGCGGGGGTGCGGGCCGTTGCGGCGGAGTTCCGCGAGCCACTCCGGCGGGTTGGTCTGGAGTTCGGCGAAATCGGCGCGGCTGATGGTTGAATCCTGGAACTCCTGCGGTGTTGCCGGCAGGTAGATGCCAAGCTTCTTGGCAACGGTGGCCGGCTTCATGGACTGGGAGTTTGCAGAGGTCATGATTCAAGGGTATCCGGCTGCCCGCCTGAAAGGCACCAATACTGCACCATCTCAGTACCAGTCCCGCCCCATTTCAACAACAGTTCCGGTATTGCGGGGCCGCGCGGGCGGTACTGTGAAGACGTGCCCGCAGACAATAAATCCCCGCAGAACGCCAGTCCCGACGAATCGCCGGAGCAGGAGGCGCCCCGCGTGCTCCGCTTCGCCTATGTGGCCGGCGTGACCCCGGGCAAGTGGATCCGCCGCTGGGAAGAGCGCGTGCTGGACATCCCGCTGGAGTCGTTTATGTCCGACGACGGCGCCCAGCTTTCCGTATTAGGTGACGGTTCTGCGGACCTCAGCTTTGTCCGGCTTCCGGTGGAGCGTGAGGGCCTCAACGTGATTCCCCTGTATGAGGAGCAGCCCGTGGTGGTGGCGCCCAAGGGGCACGAGATTTCAGTGTTTGAGGAAGTGGCACTGGGCGACCTGTCGGCAGAGTCTTTCCTGGATGTCGCCGAATTGGGTGGCCCGGAAGCGGCCATGCAGGTGGTGGCGTCCGGCGCTGGCCTGGTGATCCTGCCCATGTCCGTGGCCCGGCATTTCAATGTCAAGGACACTGTGGCCCGCCGGCTGACAGGCGCCCCGAGCACGGAGATCGCGCTGGCCTGGCCCAGCGATTCCACGGACGACATCATCGAGGAGTTCATCGGGATTGTCCGCGGCCGCACGGCGGCGAGCTCCCGGCAGCCCTCGGCCCAGCAGGAGAAGCCCAAGAAGGAACCGAAGCCGGACCGGCGCGGCCCCGCGGTTAAGAAGCCGAAGGTGGCCCAGCGGTACGCCCCGAATCCGGACAAGGGCCGCGGCAAAGGCTCCCGGAAGAAGGGCAAGCGCTAAAGCGCTGCCCCAGGATCTGGGCCTCTACTTGGCGCAGGCGTCCTGGAGGGCCTTGACGGAGTCGGCCGGAACCTGGTCGCCGGAGTCGGCGATCTGGCGCAGCGGGGTGGTGATCTCGGCGGGGGCGCCCGCGGTCTCCGCGCCGGCAACCAGACCGCCCAGCAGTTCCTTGTCCTGGACACTGATCAGGCCGTCCTCGACGAGGGCGCAGGCCTGCTTCTTCACTTCACTGCCGGCCGCCGTGGCGACCTGGGAGGCGCCGTCGCTGACGGCCTTGTTCGCGGCGTCCTGCACCTGGCCGCAACCGGTCAGGGCAATCATGAGGGTGGCAGCGGACAGGGCGGCGAGGTGAAGTTTCATCCACGCACCCTAACAAGGGCTCCTGAGCGGAAGCTGGCCGCGGACCGGCTGCCGGCGCCTGCCGGGCGTTTGACCGGCTGAAGACCGCCGTCCCATCTGCGTCCGCGACTGCTGACGGTCTGGGGAGTGGCCTCCGTGCGCGGGCGGCTGCCCACGTCACGCCCGCGACGCGGATACCTTTCCACGACGCGCTAAATTCCTGGCGCGCCGGTACTCCGGTAGCGGCAGGAACTTAGCGCCGCGCGGAGTAGAAGGCGTGTCGTCGGGGGTGGCCAAAAGAGCATGCCAGGCGTGGCCCTCGGGCGGGCGGGACATGGGATCCCGCCCGCCGGCGTGGTCTTAGCCGAAGCTGGCGACGTAGCTGGGCACCCCGACGGCGTCCGTCGAGACGGGCGCACCGGTGTCATTGATGACGTGGTCCAGCGTTCCTGCGCCGAGGTTGACGGTCAGCAGGCCACGGAGCCTCACTCCGGGCGTGACCGGTACTTCGAAGCCACGGGTGGCGTGAATCGTTGGATCCACGTTGTTGTAGACGTAGCTCCCCCCGCCCCAGAGTTCATGGGTCTTGACCGAATCAGCGATCTTGTAGCCTGCCCAGCCAAGGACTCCGTCATGCTGCCAGGCGGCCTGGTTGGGCGCATCGTAGGGCAGCTCGTTCTGGAAGAACACCGTTTTGCCGTGCTCACCGTTCCAGATGACGTTGTACTGCTGGTAGTGCTCCACGAACAAGCCGGTGGCCGTGACGTGGTCGCCGTTGATGATGACGCCGTTGTCCGCCGTGTTGGTGGTCCAGCCGACACCGTTGCCGTGGTCCGCCCGCCAGGCCCAGATGTGGTCCAGGAGCACGTTGTCGCTGTTGACTTCCAGGCTCAGCGAAGCCTTGCCCACGTGCGGTCCGCCGATGCGGAAGAACACGTCGTGCAGCGTGGTGGGGTTGGAAGGGTCGCTGTGATTCAGTGACTTCTGGGCGCCGCCGCCGCCTGCAGAATCCGCGACCTTGCCGATGCGCATCAGAGCGGGCGAGTTCACCTCGCCGGCATCCACAGTGACGGCGGCGATATCGACGCCGGGGACATCCGCGACTGTCAGCGGCACGGCGCCATTGACGGCGGTGAGGGTGGCCATGCCGAGCCCGAGCACAACCGTGTTGGCACGCTTGACCTCAATGCTCTGGTCGATGTCGTAGACCCCCGGGGTCAGCAGCAGGTTTTTGCCGCGAGCCAGCTGGGAGTTGATGGTCTTGACCGAATCGCCGGGTCTGGCCACGAAGAAGTCGGAAAGCGGGATACTGCGGCCCGCCGTCGGACCGTTTTCCCATGTGGTTCCGGCAGAGTCCCTGCGGACCCCGGGAACGAAGACGCCGTACTGGCCCGCCGCGTCGACGGTGAGGTACGGCTTCTCCCGGCTGACCGGGGTGCCCGCGAGGTTGGTGTAGGGCGGATTCGGGAAGGACTGCGCCGGGGCACCGTCCACGCCGGAGAAGACCTGGTTCCAGACCCCGTTGGACCAATCGCCGATGCTGCTGTCACGAACGAAATACTGCTGCTGCGAACCGTTGATCACGGTGCCGGTCTTGGAGTCGGAAATGAACCCTCCGCTGGCATACTGCGGTCCGGCGGTGCAGTAGTCCATCAGGGACAGGTTGCCGCCGGTGATGTTGACCCGCCGCATGGGGGAGGCCTGCGAGGCAGCCCAGAAGTTGGCCGAACTCCGGCAGCCGTCGAGGCCGGTGACGTTGATGGTGAGGTTGGACAGGGAGCGCCAGAAGTTGTTCAGCGCGATGCAGTTGTCCGCGGTCAGGCACCGGTTGTACACATCAACGTGCCCGTTGATGGTGACATCCGTGGGTGAAGCGCCCAGGCCCGCGACCTCGGTCGAGTAGCCGACCTGGACGATGAGGGGCTCCTCGGCGGTGCCATAGGTGCCGGGCTTAAACAAAAGGGAGTACCGCTTGGAACCCATTTCGTCGTCGACCTGTGCGGCCGCTATGGCGTCGACAGTTGCCTGGATATCGGCCACCGGCATGCTGGGGTCGAAGATTCGGACATTGGGGCCGAAGCCGGGGTCGCCCGCCTGCGGGGCGGCCTGGCGGGGTGCGGGCGTGGGGGTCTGCGGCGCTCCCGCCACAGAGGCAGCCGCAACGCCGCCGCCGCTGCCGATGAGGCCGATGAGGAGTGCGGCAGTGCCGGCAATGGACCGGATCCGGAGACGCGGCTGCTGCGGAACGTCGGCTGGGGTGCCCGCTGAACGAGCGGGGAAATGGGCTAGCGGCATTGCTGGTCCTGTTCTCTGAGGGCGGGTTTCGTCGCATTCGGCGGCAAAGACGGTTGATCCCGACTGGGTCACCACCATAGTGGGAGCGCTCCCACACTGGAGCGTAACATCGCCCCAGGCCTCGGGCAAGGGTTTGTTTCCCCGGAGGAGCCCGGCCTTGACAAGCCGATGTGAGGTGGGACACCATGTCGGTGAGAGCGCTCCCACGCGGATCGCCCAGCCCGCAGACGGTGCGGCTGACCCCTCTCCGGCCACGGCGACTTCCGGCGCTGTGAACCGGATGGAATCTTGACGAAGGAGTCTTACCTGTGAAAAACCCAAACAAGTTCTCTGTGCTGTCCGCTGCGGCCGCCTGCCTGGCCCTATCGCTGACGGCCTGCGGTTCATCCGCCCCCGAGAAGTCCGGCGCCGACGGGGCCACCGGTTCCAAGCCGGTGACCCTGACCGTTGGCACGTTTAATGAGTTCGGCTACGAGAAGCTTTTTGAAGAATACGAAACGCTGAACCCGAACGTCACGATCGAGCACAAGAAGGCGGCCACCACCAACGAAGCCCGCGATAACCTCACCACCCGGCTGGCAGCCGGGTCCGGGTTGTCCGATATTGAAGCCGTTGAGGTGGACTGGCTGCCCGAGCTGCTCCAATATCCCGACCGCTTCACCGACCTGACCGACCCGGCTGTCGAAGGACGCTGGCTGGACTGGAAGGCCGACGCTGCGAAGACCGCCGACGGCAAGCTTCTGGGCTACGGCACCGACTCCGGGCCCGAGGCGGTCTGCTACAACGCCGAGCTGCTCAAAAAAGCGGGCCTGCCCACCGAGCGCGGGGAAGTTGCGAAGATGCTGGGCGGGACCTGGGAGAGCTACTTTGAGGCCGGCAAGAAGTTCAAGGCAGCCAACCCGGACTCTGCCTGGTTCGACTCCGCCGGGGCGATCTACCAGGGCATGAGCAACCAGCTTAAGAAGGTCTATGAGGAGGAGGACGGCACCGTCATCGCCACGGAAAACCAGAAGGTCAAGGACACCTACAACCAGGTCCTGAAAGCCTCCGCGGAGGACGGGCTCTCAGCCCACCTCGGCCAGTGGAGCGATGACTGGGCCTCCGGATTCCAGACAGGCGCTTTCGCGACGACCCTCTGCCCGGGCTGGATGCTCGGTGTCATTGAAGGCAACGCGGCCGGAGTTACCGGCTGGGACGTCGCCAACGTCTTCCCCGGCGGCGGCGGCAACTGGGGCGGCTCCTACCTTACTGTCCCCACACAAAGTGACAGCCAGGCCGAGGCAAAGAAACTGGCCGGCTGGCTGACCGCCCCCGAGCAGCAGGTCAAGGCCTTCACTGCCAAGGGCACCTTCCCGAGCCAGAAGCAGGCACTGGAAAGCAGCGAGTTGCTGGGCCAGACGAATACCTTTTTCAACGGCGCACCCACGGGCCAGATCTTCGCCGAACGTGCTAAGGCCGTTGAGGTAACCCCGTTCAAGGGCACCAAGTTCTTCGCTATTAATGACGCCATGCAGCAGGCCCTCACCCGCGTGGACGTCGACAAGACGGACGACGCCGCCTCCTCCTGGGAGAAGTTCGTCACCGCCGTAAAGTCCCTGTAAGCCATGACGATCACGGACCAGGTCAAGCCCCGGAGCGCAGGCGATGTGCCACCGCCGCCGGGCGGCAGCAAAAGCGTCCGGCGTCTGGCGCTCTCCCAGCAGGTCTCCAAGTGGGACGTGAAACTCTCCCCCTATCTGTACATCTCCCCGTTCTTCATCCTGTTTGCCATCACGGGACTTTTTCCGCTGATTTACACAGGCTGGGTTTCGCTGCACAACTGGAACCTAATCGGCGGGCAGGGGAAGTTCACGGGACTGGAGAACTACGGCTTCGTCCTGTCGCAGCCCTACTTCTGGAACGCTGTTGGCAATACGCTCAGCATTTTCCTCCTGTCCTCCGTTCCCCAGGTCGTCATTGCCCTGGTAATAGCGGCGGTGCTGGACGCGAATCTGAGGGCCAGGACATTCTGGCGGATGGGGATCCTGGTGCCGTTCGTCGTCGCACCTGTAGCGGTGGGCCTGATCTTCAACAATCTCTTCGCCGACCAGTTCGGCCTGATCAACGAGATTTTGAAAGCACTGGGGCTTGGCCCGGTCCGTTGGCATTCTGATTCGCTCGCCAGCCATACGGCGATCGCCACCATGGTGAACTTCCGCTGGACGGGCTACAACGCGCTCATCTTCCTCGCGGCCATGCAGGCAATCCCGCGGGACGTGTTCGAGGCCGCGACCATCGACGGTGCCGGGAGGCTGCGGCAGTTTTTCTCCGTGACTGTTCCCATGTTGCGGCCGACGGTGATTTTCGTCGTCATCACGTCCACCATCGGCGGACTGCAGATCTTCGACGAGGCGCGTGTCTTCGACCAGTCCGGGCTGGGCGGGGCGGACAGGCAGTGGCAGACCCTGACTATGTATATCTGGGAGCTCGGTTGGGGCCAGCGGAACTTTGGCAGGGCCTCCGCCGTGGCGTGGCTGCTCTTCGTGATGATCGTGCTCATCGCCCTGCTCAATTTCATCATATCCAAGCGCATAGCAAGCCAGGGAGGCCGCAAATGAGCTCCATCCCCATGATCGAACAAAGTGCAGGGAAGGCCGCCGCCCGGGCCGCGGCGCGGCGGGGTCCCGGCGTCGGGCGTAAAACGGGCTCCTCCAGCGTCCGCCGGCCTGGTTTCCTGACGTACGGTTTCCTCGGCGCCGTCCTGCTCGCATCCCTTTTTCCCCTGTACTGGTCCTTCCTCGTTGGCAGCCATGACAACACGGTCCTGAGCCGCGGCATACCGCTGCTGCCCGGCGGGAACTTCCTTGCCAACGCGGCGAAGGTCTTCGACAGCATCCCGTTCTGGAAGGCCATGGGCAACAGCCTCATCGTCTCCAGCGTGACGGCGTCTTCCGTCGTGGTGTTCTCCACGCTCGCCGGGTTCGCCTTCGCCAAGCTTCGGTTCCGGGGGAGCAAGGGGTTGCTGGTCTTTGTGGTCGCCACTATGGCCGTCCCGACTCAGCTGGGCGTCGTCCCGCTGTTCATCGTGATGTCCAAGCTCGGCTGGACCGGCTCGCTGTGGGCTGTCATCATTCCCGGTGTTGTCACGGCCTTTGGCGTGTTCTGGATGACCCAGTATCTGCGGGACGCCCTCCCGGACGAGCTCATCGAGGCGGTGCGGATGGACGGCGCTTCGATGATCCAGTCCTTCTGGTACATAGGATTCCCGGCCGCCCGGCCGGCCGCTGCCATGCTGGCGCTGTTCACGTTCGTAGCCACCTGGACGAACTTCTTCTGGCCGTTCATCGTCCTTGACCCCTCAAATCCCACATTGCCGGTGGCGTTGCAGCTGCTGCAGGCCGCACACTTTGTGGACTACTCGGTGGTCCTGGCTGGAGCAGTCCTGGCCACCGTTCCGCTGTTGCTGCTATTTGTCGCCGCAGGCCGCCAGCTCGTTTCCGGAATCATGCAAGGAGCAGTAAAAGGATGAACACCACCCCGCTCTCATTCCCCGAGGGTTTTCTGTGGGGGGCGGCCACTGCCGCTTACCAGATAGAAGGGGCCGCCCACCTCGGCGGCCGGAAAGACTCAATCTGGGACACCTTCTGCCGGGTTCCCGGAGCGGTCGCCGATGGCCACAATGGCGACGTCGCATGCGATCACTACCATCGCACTGCCGAGGATGTCGCCTTGATGAAATCGCTGCATCTCAGGGCGTACCGGTTCTCCGTGTCCTGGGCCCGCTGCATGCCGGACGGCAGGACCCCGAACCCGGAGGGGATCGCGTTCTACTCCCGCCTGGTGGATGAACTGCTGGCCGCAGGCATCACCCCCTGGCTGACGCTGTACCACTGGGACCTGCCGCAGGCCTTGGAGGACGAGGGCGGCTGGGCCAACCGGGAGACCTCCCGGCTTTTCGCCGCCTACGCCGCCGTCATGCACGAGGCCCTCGGCGACCGTGTGCGGATCTGGACCACGCTCAATGAACCCTGGTGCTCGGCTTTCCTTGGCTACGCCGCCGGTGTCCACGCGCCGGGCCGGCAGGAACCGGCAGCCGCGCTCGCCGCCGCCCACCATCTGCTGCTCGGCCACGGGCTCGCGGTTGCCGAACTGCGCCGGCGCGACCCGGCCGCAAAACTGGGCATCACCCTGAATCTCACGGTTGCGGATCCGGCCGATCCTGACTCCGCCATCGACCGTGACGCGGCCCGCCGCATCGACGGGCTGCACAACAGGATCTTCCTGGATCCGCTCCTCCGCGGTGAATACCCCGCGGACGTGCTCGACGATGTTTCCGGGCTCGGCTTCGACGCTGTTGTCCAGGAAGGCGATCTGGCCGTCATTTCAGCGGCACTGGACCTGCTCGGCGTCAACTATTACCAGGGCGAAGCCCTCACCAGGACGGCGTCCCCTGCAGACCACACGGGCCGCCCGGAAACCGTGACGACCACGGCACAGGCCGCGCCGGAGTCCGAGGTCCGGACCCCGGCGTCACCGTTCGTCTCCGCTGACGGCGTGCACTCGGTGCCGCGCGGGCTGCCGGTGACCGGCATGGGCTGGGAGGTCCAGCCCGAGGGCCTGTTTCGGCTGCTGACGCGGCTCCAGCGGGAGTACACGGGTCCGGCCGGCGTCCCGATTTACATGACGGAAAACGGGGCCGCCTACCCGGACACCCCCGACGCCGACGGCTTCGTCGACGACCAGGACCGGCTGGCCTATTTTGACGCACACCTACGCGCGGTGCGGGATGCGATTGACGCCGGCGTGGACGTCCGCGGCTACCTCGCGTGGTCCCTGCTGGACAACTTCGAGTGGGCCTACGGGTACCACCAGCGCTTCGGACTGGTCCGGGTGGACTACGAGACCCTGGAGCGGATCCCCAAGGCCAGTGGCCTCTGGTACGCGCAGGTGGCGGCGTCGAACGCCATACAGGGCGGCAAGGTGGCCTCGCACGTGGGATGACCGGGGATGTCGTATTCTCAAAGTGATGAGCGAACAGATCCACCGGGGTGTCCGGCCAGAACCGGCGAGGCCGAGCCCTACCCTTGAAGACCTTGCGAAGGCGGCGGGCGTGTCCCGCTCGACCGCCTCGCGGGCCATCAACGGCGGTTCCCGGGTCAGCCCGGAAGCCCAAGCGGCCGTGGACGCCGCCGTCGTAGCGCTTGCCTACACCCCTAACCGGGCGGCACGCAGCCTGGTCACCCGCCGGACCTCGTCAATTGCCTTGGTAATTCCCGAGCCGGATGCGCGCGTCATGATGGATCCCTTCTTCGCTGCTGTCATTACCGGCGTTAATGAAGCGCTCCGCAGCACCGACATGCAGCTGGTGCTCCTGATGTCCCGGGCAGGTGACGACTCGGCCAGGACCCTCCGGTACCTGCGCGGCGGACACGTGGACGGCGCGATTGTGGTCTCCCACCACCGTGCCGACGACTGGGCGGAGACCCTCGGCACGACGGGCCTGCCCACTGTTTTCATTGGCAGGCCTTGGGATAACAAGCTCGGTGTTCCCTTTGTGGACCTGGACAATTTTGAGGGCGGCCGCCTGGCAGCCCGCCACCTCGCGTCCATTGGACGCACGAGGCTTGGAACCGTGGCCGGCCCGGCCGACATGCCCGCTGCAGCGGACCGCTTGGATGGCTGGCGGCAGGGACTGCTTGAGGCCGGCCTGCAGGCCGGCCCCGTCATCCACGGGGACTTCACGACGGCGGGCGGCACGGACGCTGCACGACGCCTGCTCGCGGACATGCCGGAGTTGGACGGCGTTTTCGCGGCGTCGGACCTCATGGCGCTGGGCGTGATCGAAGTTGTTCGTGGCCAGGGCCGGGACGTGCCCGGGGACGTGGCGGTGGTGGGTTTCGACAACCACGCGCTTACGGCGTCAAACGGCCTCAGCCTCACCACGGTGACCCAGCCGATGGTGGATATGGCCGTGGCGGCCGGGCAACTGCTGATCTGCGGGATCGAGAACCCGGAATTACGGCTGGAACCCGTGATCTACCCGGCCCAACTCGTGGTTCGCGCAAGCACAACAGGCCCCGCCTGAGCCGGAGGCGGCAAACCCGGAAGCAGCGCCGGAAACCGGTACTGAACCAGCCTCCCGAACGCATTCCAAAGATAAACCTTGTGGTTTCGGTCGCCATTGCCTCATCACCGCCGGAGCCGACCTGCGCGTCTGGCTCCAAGATGGAGAGCGCATCGGGTTCAGCTCCGGCGGCGGGGACTACGTCGCGTTCGCACCCACCGGCGCGGCCTGGACTGTCTCCGGGACGAAACTGAGCAGCACCCTCGACGGAAAGGGGTACCTCTCCGTCGCCGCACTGCCGACTGGTCCCACCGACACCGACGCGGCGCGCACAGCGGTCGCCGACGATTACGCGCCATACGCGTATGCCAAGGCCCCCCGCGGTGCCGTAGTAAAGGAAAGGTCCAGGGCAAGTCTTTGCTGGCGTCCTGGACCGCACCTGCCTCCGATGGCGGGTTTCCCATCACCGATTACCTGATTGAGACATCCACCGACGGCGTGAACTGGAAGACCTTCGGTGACGGTGTCAGTGACGAGACGAGTGCCAAGATCACGGGACTCCTCGGGAAAACCGAATACCTGGTGCGGATCGCCGCGGTCAGCGACCCCGCCACCGGAGCCTGGTTGACCACCACGGCTACGACCAAGTAGCCCCACTTGCAGCCAGCCGGCGGCCGCTGCGACTCTGCCATTACGGAGAGGCGCGGCGGCCGTTCGCGTGTGCAGACATAACTCCGTACCCCTCCGCCTCAGCACCCCTATGCGCCGCCGGCGGTGCAAGCGGCGCGGGGAGTCCCCGCTTCTTCTGTAGATTGGATCCATGCCGATGAATGCCGCGCTCGAAGGGATCTCCGACGAGGTCCAGGCCACCCACGCCCACACCGGATCGTGGGTGGCTGCGGTGCTGCGTTCGCGTATCTCGGCCGGCAAAATCGCCCCTGGAACGAAGCTGTCCGAGCAGAAGCTTTCCGAGGTCCTGGGCGTCTCACGGAATACGCTGCGGGAGGCTTTCACGGTCCTCGCCGGTGAGTCCGTGGTGCAGCGCATTCCCAATCGCGGCGTGTTCGTGTCCGCGCCCCAGGCCGAGGATGTCCGTGAAATCTACCGGGTCCGCCGGCTGATCGAGCCGGCGGCCGTGCTGTGGGGGGAATGCCCCGCACAGACCCTGGATGCCCTCGATGCCATCATCGACCGGGCCCGCGCCGCCCTGAGCGCGGGGGCCGTTACGGAGATGGCCGATGCCAATCAGGACCTGCACAAGGCGCTGGTGGCGCTCTCCGGGAGTGCGTCAGTAGATGAACTTATGGACAAGGTCCTCGCCCAGATGCGGCTGGTTTTCCACGCCATGGCAACCACGTCGGACTTCCACAGCCAGTACGTGGAACGCAACGCCGCCCTCGTAGCGCTGCTGCACGCCGGCCGCCGGGAAGAGGCCGCGGCAGAGTTGCGCCTGTACCTGGATGTTGCCGAGCACGAACTTCTGGCGCAAATCGGAGCCCAGTAGCCTACGGCACCTGGTACGAGGTGTCCCGTGCGTCCGTAATCAGCATGTGCCCCGGGGCATGGCCAATGGCCAGTGCCGGCCGGGACTCCATCACGGCAGCCTGCGGTGTCACCCCGCACGCCCAGAAGACCGGGATGTGCCCGTCCGGGATCCGAACCGGGTCGCCGAAGTCCGGGAGGCCCAAATCCGCAATGCCCAGTTCGGCGGGGTTGCCCACATGGACCGGCGCACCGTGCACGGCCGGATAGCGGGAAGTGATGCGGACGGCGTCGGCCACCTGGGAGGCCGGAACGGGCCGCATGGAGACCACCAGAGGGCCGGCCATTTGTCCGGCCGGTTCGCAGCGGACCGACGTGCGGTACATGGGCACGTTCACTCCCTGGTCGATATGGGCCACCCGGATGCCGTTGTCCTGGAGGGCGGATTCGAAGGTGAAGCTGCAGCCCACAATGAATGTCACGAGGTCATCGCGCCAGTGGTCCGTGATGTCGGTTGGTTCGTCGACCTTCCGGCCCTCCCGGTACACCACGTACTTGGGCACATCGGTGCGGATATCCCCTCCGGCCAGCAGCGCACCGGAGGTCGCGCCGGCGTCCAGCACGCCCAGGACAGGGCAGGGCTTGGGGTTGCGCTGCGCGAACAGCAGAACATCGAAAGCCTGCGCCTTGGGCACGATGATCAGGTTGGCCTGCGCGTAACCGCTGCTCCAGCCGGAGGTGGGCGTCACGAGACCGCCGCGGAACAGGGCCCTCGCCTCCGCCGGGAGCAGCCCTGCCGGGTTTGCGGGATGGCTGACGGTGGACGGCACGTTCACCTCACGTAGTTTCAGGGGTTCTAGGCCCACAGCTTGGCCAGGCTGGTCAGCGAGCTGTAGCCAAGGAACAAGGTCAGCAGCCAGGCCACGATGCCAATGACAAGCAGGCCCTTGGGGTAGACGTAGCCCTGCATGAGGTCCCGGCGGCGCCAGGCCACCCAGAGCAGCACTCCGAAACCGACGGGGAGGATGAGGCCGTTGAAGGCACCCGCGAAGATGAGGAGCTGCTGCGGGGCCTGGCCGATCAGCAGGTAGGCCACGGTGCAGAAACCGATGAAGCCGACGGTGATCAGGGAGCGGGTGCGGGCTTTGGTGCTGGACTTCGTCACGAAGGAGACCGAGGTGTACGCCGCGCCGATCACGGAGGTGATGGAGGCAGCCCACAGGATGACACCGAAGACCCGCATGCCGATATCTCCCGCTGCGGCCTGGAACGCGGAGGCGGCCAGGTTGCTGCCGGTCAGGGCCACACCGCCGGCGACGACGCCGAAGATGGCCAGGAAGAGCAGGATGCGCATGACGCAGGTGACCAGGATCCCCACGATCGAGCTCTGTGTGATTTGTTTGACGTTTTCAACGCCGGTGACGCCGGTGTCCAGCATACGGTGGGCACCCGCATACGTGATGTAGCCGCCGATCGTTCCGCCGATGAGGGTTGTGATGACCAGGAAGTCGACCTTCTCGGGCATCACAGTGTTCTTGAGGGCCTCACCCAGCGGCGGCGCGGAAACCACTGCCACATACAGCGTCATCAGGATCATCAGGGCACCGAGGATCACCACGATCCGGTCGAGGGCAACGCCGGCCCTCTTGCTGAGGAAGATCAGGATCGCCAGGACGGCAGACACGGCCCCGCCGATTTTGGGATCCAGCCCCATCATGGCGTTGGTGCCGAGCCCGGTTCCGGCGATATTGCCAATGTTGAAGACGATCCCACCCACAAAGACGAGCGCGGCGAGGAACCAGCCGACGCCGGGAAGGACCTTGTTGCCGAGCTCTTGGGCCCGCAGGCCGGAGACGCCGATGATCCGCCAGACGTTCGCCTGTACGGCAATGTCGACCAGGATGGAGACCAGGATCGCGAAGGCGAAGGCGGCGCCGAGCTGGACGGTGAAGGCTGTGGTCTGGGTGATGAACCCCGGGCCGATGGCACTGGTGGCCATGAGGAACATGGCGCCCAGCAGGGCGGAACGCCGGGCGGCCGGTTTGAGGGCGGCCTTGATGGTGGTGGATTCCATGGGGGTCCCAACAGTTGGGTGACTGGCGTCACAACGATTGTCTCCCGCAACTGTACCGACTGTTGAACAATCTGCGCAAGGAATTGTTCAACAATTATAAAGACACTGTTCCGGTCCCGGCGAACTGCTCGGCCCTGGGGTAAGGTCGCTCAGTCGCCGTGGACGGCGCGCTGCTTCTCCTCCGAATTATTCAGGTACGCCAGCAGCAGGTCCCCGGCGCGGTCCAGTTGGCCGGCCTCCAGGGCCTTGAAGATTTCCTCGTTATCGTCGAGGTAGCTGCGGTAGAAGTGCGCATCCACGGTGGCCTTGTGAAAGAACAGCCGCATCTCGGCCAGCACCTGGGCCATAATCGAGTTGAGGCGCCGGCTCTCGGCCAGCGCCACGATGGCCCCGTGGAAATGCTGGTTCGCGCTACCGAGGGCCTCCTCGTCGTCCGCTGCCGCCGCGGCCCTGCCTTCCTCCACGGCCGCACGGACAGCGGCCACCCGCTCGGGGCTTCCGCCGCCGCGGATCGCGGTCACCTCGATGAACCGGCGCACGGTGTAGACGTCATGGATCTCGCCCGGCCCCAGGGTCGCGACGAACACGCCCCGGTTGGGATGCCGGACCACCAGCCGCTCGGCCGCGAGCTCGGCAAAGGCCTCGCGGATGGTGTTGCGGGAAACGCCCAGCTCCTCGGAGATGGTCGATTCGGTCAGCCGCGCGCCCGGCAGCAGCAGCCCTTCCGCCAGCTGCAGCCGCAGCTCGGCCGCGACCCGGTCCGCCACGGAGGGGGTGGCCACCCGCAGTCGGGCCGCCGGCCCCAGGGTCGCGCTGGCCTTGCCGGAGGCCTTGCTGCTTCCGGCGGGGGCTGAGCCGGGAATGCCAGGGAATCCTGAGTCGGCGCTCGTCATAGATGCGAATCTACACGATCGTCACATCGTGGAATTGAAGAATTGTTGAACAATTCCGGGATTTGGTGCATCCTAGATAGAGGAACCCCATGAGACGAGGATCACAAATGGCAACCATCGACCTGAACAGTGACGTCGGCGAATCCTACGGACGCTGGAGCCTGGGAGACGACACGGCGATGTTCCGCTCGGTTTCCAGTGCGAACGTGGCCTGTGGATTCCATGCCGGCGACCCCAGCGTGATCCGGAAGACCTGCCGCGATGCGGTGGCCGCCGGCGTCGTGATCGGCGCCCACGTCGGCTACCGCGACCTCGCGGGTTTCGGCCGCCGCTTCCTGGACATCGACCCGATCGAACTCGCGGACGACGTCGTCTACCAGATCGGCGCGCTGCAGGCCCTGGCCGCCGCGGAAGGCGGCAAGGTGACCTACGTCAAGCCGCACGGCGGCCTGTACAACGCGATCGTGGCGCACACCGCGCAGGCGAAAGCCGTCGTCGACGCCGTAAAATCCGTCGACCCTAACCTGCCCATCCTGGGCCTGCCGGGCTCGGAAGTGCTCCGCCTGGCCGAGGCCGCCGGGCTCCGCGCCGTAACCGAGGCCTTCGCGGACCGGGCCTACAACCCGGACGGCACCCTCGTGTCCCGCACGCTGCCCGGAGCGGTCCTGCACGACCACGCGGAGGTCACGGAGCATGTCCTCCGGATGGCCTCCGATTCCGCCGTCCGCACCATTGACGGCTCCATCCTGAAGATCCGCGCAGAGAGCATCTGCGTGCACGGCGACTCCCCGGGAGCCGTCACCATGGCCGCCGCAGTCCGCGAGGCCCTGACCGCCGCCGGCATCGGCACGGCCGCATTCGCCCACGCCTAAGCGACGCGGATCCAGACCAAAGCACCGGCAACGATGAAGGTAGCTGATGATTGAGACAGCGGGGGAAACCCTGGCAGTACAAAAAGCGGCAGTACAAAAAGTCCGTTCCGTGCGGGCGGTGGGAACCCGCGCGGTGCTCGCCGAGCTCACCGGAACCCAGGACGTGCTGGCACTGCAGGCGCTGCTTCTGGAGAACCCGTTGCCGGGCCAGCTGGACGTCCTCGCCGCGGCCGAGACGGTGCTGGTCACGGCGGACTCGCCGGTCTCGGCCCGGCGGATCGCCGCGCGGCTGCTCCGGTTCGACCTCATCGCGCCTGTGCAGCGGGACGGCGGGCTGGTGGTCATTGACACCGTGTACGACGGCGAGGACCTCGCCGAAGTGGGGGAGCTCACCGGCCTCGGAACCGAGGGCGTTATCGCAGCCCACACCGGGCAGATCTGGACCGTTGCCTTCGCCGGCTTCGCCCCCGGCTTCGGGTACATGGTGGGGGAGAACCAGGCCCTCGAGGTGCCGCGGCGCAGCTCGCCGCGCACCGCCGTCCCCGCCGGATCGGTGGCGCTGGCGGGCAACTACTCCGCCGTGTACCCGCGACGCTCGCCCGGCGGCTGGCAGCTGATCGGCCGCACCGGCGCCGCCATGTGGGACCTGGACCGGGAGCAGCCCGCCCTGGCCGCCCCCGGCCACCGCGTCCAGTTCCGCGCGGTCCGGGACGCCGTGTCGCTGGCCCCGGGACGCCCCGCCGAGGTTGCTGCTTCCGACATGACGTCTGGCCTGCGGGTCGTTTCGCCAGGCATGCAGAGCCTGATCCAGGATCTCGGCCGGTACGGCCACTCCGGCCTGGGCGTCTCCGCCGCCGGCGCGCTGGACCGGGCGTCGCTGCGCCGGGCCAACCGCCTCGTCGGGAACGCGCCGTCGGCCGCCGCCATCGAAACCGTCGCGGGAGGCCTCGCGGTGCAGGCAGTCGGGGACCAGGTCCTCGCCGTCGCCGGTGCCCCCTCGGACCTGACCATCGCGTCGCCGTCCGGGGATGACCTCGAGCCGGCCTGGCGCACCGTCCCGATCGCCACCCCCTTCGCCCTGCTCGACGGCGAAACGCTGACCATTGGCGCGCCGCAGAGCGGTTTCCGCAGCTACCTCGCCGTCCGCGGCGGCGTGGACATCGCCCCGGTGCTCGGCAGCCGTTCCACCGACACCATGTCCGGGATCGGCCCGGCACCGCTGGCTGCCGGCCAGCTCTTCGCCGCTGGCGGGGAGGCCGAATCCGGCGTCGTCGGGCACCCGGAACTGCAGCCGGACTTCCCGGGCGCCGGCGTCACCGTGCTCGACGTCGTTCCCGGCCCGCGCGCCGACTGGTTTGACGCCGCAGCGCTGGCGTCCTTCTGCGGCCAGGACTGGGAAGTGAATCCGCAGTCCAACCGCGTCGGCATGCGCCTGCAGGGAACCCCGCTGCAGCGCACCCGCCAAGGCGAACTTGCCAGCGAGGGCACCGTCGCCGGCGCCCTGCAGGTCCCGCCGGAAGGGCTCCCAGTGCTCTTCCTGGCCGATCACCCGATCACCGGCGGCTATCCGGTGATCGCCGTGGTGGTCGACTCCCAGCTGGACCTCGCAGCCCAGGTTCCCATCGGCGGGTCCATCCGGTTCCGCTGGGCTCCCGGCTACGGGCTGCCCACCAGCTTTTCCGAAGCATCCCCGAACATTCCCCAGACAAAGTGAGCATCTGATGCGTAAGGTCCTGATCGCCAACCGCGGAGAAATCGCCGTCCGCATCGCCCGCGCCTGCGAAGACGCCGGACTGGAGTCCGTGGCGGTGTACGCCGACGTCGATGCCGACGCCATGCACGTCTCCGCCGCGGACGAGGCCTACGCCCTGGGCGGCAACTCGCCGTCGGAAACGTACCTCGATATCCCCAACCTCCTGCGCGTGGCCGCGGAGTCCGGGGCGGACGCGGTGCACCCCGGCTACGGCTTCCTGTCCGAGAGCGCCGAATTCGCGCAGGCCGTCCTCGACGCCGGCCTGACCTGGATCGGACCCACCCCGGCGGCCATCCTCCAGCTGGGCAACAAGATCACGGCGCGCGAGATCGCCGTCCGCGCCGGTGCCCCGTTGGTGGCCGGCAGCGACGGCCCGGTGGATTCGGCCGCGGAGGTCCGCAGGTTCGCCGAGGAGCACGGCCTGCCGATTGCCATCAAGGCGGCCTTCGGCGGCGGCGGACGCGGGCTGAAAGTGGTCCGCGAGATGGACCAGATCGAGGAGTCCTTCGATTCCGCGGTCCGCGAAGCGGTGGTGGCCTTCGGTCGCGGCGAGTGCTTTGTGGAGCGGTACCTGGACCGGCCCCGCCATGTGGAGGCCCAGGTCCTGGCGGACCAGCACGGCAACGTGGTGGTGGTGGGCACCCGCGACTGCTCGCTGCAGCGCCGGCACCAGAAACTCGTGGAAGAGGCCCCCGCACCCTTCCTGACCGAAGAGCAGACCCAACAGATTTACGACGCCGCCAAGGCAGTGTGCCGCGAAGCCTCCTATTCGGGGGCCGGGACGGTGGAGTTCCTGGTGGCCGCCGACGGTACCGTCGCGTTCCTCGAGGTGAACACGCGCCTGCAGGTGGAGCACCCCATCACCGAGGAGACCACCGGCGTGGACCTGGTCCAGGAGCAGTTCCGGATTGCCGCAGGTGAGCCGCTGCGCTTCACCGCCGATCCCACGCCGTCCGGCCACTCGTTTGAATTCCGGCTCAACGCCGAGGACGTGGGCCGGGGCTTCCTTCCGTCGCCCGGCACGATCGCGACCTTCAGCGGCCCGACGGGTCCCGGCATCCGCCTGGACACCGGGGTCCGCTCCGGTTCCATCGTGGCGCCGCAGTTCGATTCCCTGCTGGCCAAGCTGATCGTCACCGGAGCCGACCGCCAGCAGGCACTGCGCCGTGCCCGCCGCGCCCTCGCGGAAATGGAGATCACCGGTGTGGCCACCGTCCTGCCGTTCCACCGGGCCGTTGTTCGGGCGCCGGACTTCACCTCCGAAACCGCGCTCGGCATTCACACGCGCTGGATCGAGACTGACTTCGCGGATTCCATCGCGGCGGATCCGGAGTTCGGCACGTCCGTTCCGGACGGTGAGCGGCGCACCATTACCGTCGACATCGACGGCCGGCGCCTCGCCGTCGGCCTTCCCGCTGACCTGCTGGACGGCTGGGCGCGCTCCGGTGCGGCCGTTCCGGCCGGTGTTTCCCTTGACGGGGCTGATTTGGATGGGGCTGGTTTGGATGGCGCTGCCGACGGCGGGGCTGGCGCCGCTGATCCCGGCGAGCTGCGGGCAGATATGGCCGGGACTGTGGTGAAGTGGCTCGTGGAGCCGGGCGCCGAGGTGTCGGCGGGCGACGCCGTTGTGGTTCTTGAGGCGATGAAGATGGAGACCCAGGTGACCGCGCACCGCGCCGGTACGCTGACCGGGATCCGCGCAGACGCCGGCGCCGTTGTGAGCGCCGGGGCTGTGCTGGCGATCATCGGCTGAGCCGTTCGGGCCTGCCTGGCTTAATCAGGAAAACCCGGCAGGAGGAATTCGCTCAACCTGGTCACAATGCGTGACGTTGATTCGACAGCGGTCGCCCGGGGCGTTTCCCTACGGGATTCTGATAGTCTTCAGTCATCCACGGGCCTCCCGGTCGCCTTTTGACCGGTTGTAGATAACGAGTGGGAGCTCGCGATTTATCGCGAATGATTGGGAGCCTTTAATGCATCTGACGCCACGCGAAAGCGAAAAACTGATGATTGTGGTTGCTGCCGACCTCGCACGACGGCGGCAGAAGCGCGGACTCAAGCTCAACCATCCGGAATCCGTCGCGATTCTTACGTACGAGCTGGTCGAGGGCGCCCGCGACGGACGCCGGGTGGCTGACCTCATGAGCTATGGCACCACCATCCTGACCAGGGACGATGTCATGGAAGGTGTCGCCGACATGATCCAGGACGTCCAGGTCGAAGCGACGTTCCCGGACGGCACCAAGCTCGTCACCGTGCACAATCCCATTCGCTAGGCGAAGGAGAACCCCATGAAACCCGGCGAATACATCCTCCGCCCGGAGCCCATCACCTGCAATGCGGGCCTCATTCCCCGCGCGCTCGCCGTGATCAATCGCGGCGACCGCCCCATCCAGGTGGGCTCCCATTATCATTTTTTCGAGGTGAACGATGCCCTCAAGTTCGACCGCGGGGCGGCCTACGGCTTCCGGCTGGACATCCCGGCAGGTACCGCGGTGCGGTTCGAGCCCGGGGATGAAAAGACAGTCAACCTGCTCGCGTTCTCGGGCGATCGTGCGGTCTACGGGTTCCGGGACCGCATCAACGGACCGCTCGAGCCGAGCCGCGGACTGATCTCCCTTCAGGATGACACCAAATGAGCTTCGAACTGAGCCGCAAACAGTACTCGGACCTCTACGGCCCCACCACGGGCGATGCCGTTCGCCTGGCCGACACGGATCTGTTCCTCGAAATTGAGTACGATCACACCAACTACGGTGAAGAGGCGGTGTTCGGCGGCGGCAAGGTCATCCGTGACGGCATGGGCCAGAACGGGCAGCTGGTCCGCGACGACGACATCCCGGATACCGTGATCACCAACGTGATCGTGCTCGACTACACCGGCATCTACAAAGCCGACGTGGCCCTGCGGGACGGGCACATCTTCAAGATCGGCAAGGCCGGCAACCCCCAGATTTCCCGGGGTGTGAACATCACCATCGGCGTTGCCACCGACATCATCGCGGGCGAGGGCAAGATCCTCACCGCGGGCGGCATTGATACGCACGTGCACTTTGTGAGTCCCGATCAGGTGCCGGTGGCGCTGGCGTCGGGGGTTACCACCCTGATCGGTGGCGGTACCGGACCGAGCGAAGGGACCAAGGCCACCACTGTGACGCCGGGCGCCTGGCACATTTCACGCATGCTTCAGGCGGTGGAGAACCTGCCGATCAATATCGGCCTGCTCGGCAAAGGCCACGCCAGTGCATTCGAGCCCCTCGCGGAGCAGATCCGGGCCGGCGCCATCGGGCTGAAGGTGCATGAAGACTGGGGCTCCACCACATCCTCGATCGACATGTCGCTGCGTGTTGCCGATGAGTATGACGTGCAGGTGGCCATCCACTCCGACACCCTCAACGAGTGCGGTTTTGTCGAAGACACCATTCGGGCCATCGGCGGCCGCGTCATCCACACGTTCCACACCGAAGGCGCCGGCGGCGGGCATGCTCCGGACATCATCAGGATCGCGGCGATGCCCAACGTCCTGCCGGCGTCGACCAATCCCACCCTGCCGTACACGGTCAACACCATCGACGAACACCTCGACATGCTGATGGTCTGCCACCACCTGAGCCCGGACATCCCCGAAGATGTGGCCTTCGCTGATTCGCGGATCCGCAAGGAAACCATCGCGGCGGAGGACGTGCTGCATGACATGGGCATCTTCTCCATCACCAGCTCCGATTCGCAGGCCATGGGCCGCGTGGGCGAGGTGGTCCTGCGCACCTGGCAGGTAGCGGACGCCATGAAGCGCCAACGCGGAAAGCTCGACGGCGACCCCGAGGTGGGAGACAACGTCCGACTCAAACGCTACGTCGCCAAATACACGATCAACCCGGCGATCGCCCACGGCATCGCGGACTCGGTCGGAAGCATCGAGGAGGGAAAATTCGCCGACCTCGTGCTCTGGGACCCGATGTTCTTCGGCGTCAAGCCCGAGCTCGTGCTCAAGGGCGGGCAAACGGTCATGAGCGTTATGGGGGATCCCAACGCCTCGATCCCCACCCCGCAGCCACGCACCCTGCGCGGCAACTTCGGGGCACTCGGGACCGCGGTACACACCTCGTCCATCACTTTCCTTTCCCAGGCCGCCATCGCTGCCGGAGTCCCCGAAGAGCTGGGCCTGCGCCGCGTGATCCGGCCGGTGAGCGGGATCCGCACCCTCACCAAGACAGACATGAAACACAACGGGGCGACACCGGATATCGGGGTCGACCCGGAAACCTACTCGGTGACTGTCGACGGCGAGCCGATCACGGCCGAGCCCTCGACAGTGCTGCCCATGGCGCAGCGCTACTTCCTCTTTTAGACACATATCCCTAAGGGGGCATATATGATCATCGACCACATCATCGCCAACCGGCACGATCTCCCCGACGGCGAGCTGGCCGGCCTCCACGAGGAGCAGGTCCTGCTGCCGAGCGCGGAACTCGTCAAAAAAATCCAGCGTGTGACCACGGACCACGGCCGTGAGCTGGGCATCCGACTCAGCGATTCCGCAGGCCCGGTGCGGGATCTCCGCGACGGCGACATCCTGTTCCGCGACCACAAAACGGTCATCGTGGTGACAGCCCTGGCAACGGACGTCCTTGTTATTGCCGCCCGCAGCATCCGTGAAATGGGGGTCGTGGCGCACAACCTCGGCAACCGGCACATGCAGGCGCAGTTTTTCGACGCCGATGGCGAGTACGGCGCCGACGTGATGGTGGTGCAGTACGACCACACGATCGAGGACTACCTGATCCACGCGGGCGTGCCGTACTCGCGCCAGGAACGTGTGGTGCCTGTGCCGTTCCGCCATGCCGGACACACCCACTGAGCGCGTGAACGAGCCGCCGACGTACCTGCTGCCGCTGTTGCAGCTCTCTGACTCTGCGCTCCCCACGGGCGGGTTCAGTCATTCCTTCGGGATGGAGACGTTCCTGGAACGCGGGCTCATCGACGGCGAAGCGAGCTTCGCCAGCTGGCTGGGCCAGTTTGTGAGCATCCAACTGACCTACAGTGACGGATTCGCCCTGCGCCTCGCGTTCGAGGCGTCCTCAGTGGACGGGATTGCCAGGGTCGACCGGATGATCGCCGCGGCGGCACTGCCCCGGGAGGTCCGCGAAGCAGGGACCAAGATGGGCGCACGGATGCTGGCCATCGCCGGAACCGTGGCGCCGGGTACACGGCTCGCGGACTACGCGGTCGACGTCGAATCTGGGCGTTGCGCCGGGCATCCGGCTGTCGCGTTCGGCGTTGCCGGCCGGCAGTTGGGCGTCCCGCTGGAGGAATTGCTGGCGAGCTATCTCTTCACGGCAGTCACGTCCCTGACCCAAAATGCCATCCGGGCCATCCCCATCGGGCAGGATGCCGGGCAGCGTGTCCTGCTGGGAACGCATCCGAAGATCATGGACGCAGTCCGCCGGATCCAGGCACTCGATGCCGACGACTTCGGAATCACGGCCCCCGGCCTCGAAATCGCCCAGATGCGCCACGAACGCCAGCGCGTCCGCATGTTTATGTCTTAGCAGTCCGCGGTTCGCCGCACCCAATACATAGCAAGGAGCACCATGAAACTCATCAAAATCGGCGTCGGCGGTCCTGTCGGCGCAGGCAAGACCCAGCTCGTGGAACGCCTGACCCGCCACCTCAGCGCCGAGATTTCGATGGCCGCGATCACCAACGACATCTACACCATCGAGGACGCCAAGATACTCGCGGCCAACGGGATCCTGCCCCTGGACCGCATCATCGGAATCGAAACCGGCGGCTGCCCGCACACGGCCATCCGGGAGGACACGTCGATGAATTCGGCCGCTGTGGAGGAGTTGCGGCTTCGCCACCCCGGCCTCGAAGTCGTCTTCATCGAAAGCGGGGGAGACAACCTCTCGGCCACATTCAGCCCGGAGCTGGTGGACTTCTCGATCTACATCATCGACGTGGCGCAGGGCGAGAAGATCCCGCGCAAGGCCGGCCAGGGCATGATCAAGTCCGACTTCTTCATCATCAACAAGAAGGATCTGGCCCCGTATGTGGGCGCCGACCTCTCCGTGATGGAAGCGGACACGCTCGAGTTCCGCGGCAACAAGCCGTACTGCTTCACTAACCTCAAAACCGACGAAGGCCTGGAGCACGTCATCAACTGGATCAGGCGCGACGTGCTTATGCTTGATCTCCGCCAGTGACGGGTGCACCCGCGCCGGAACTCCCGGTGCGCCGCGCCGCCGTCGAACTCGCCGGTACGCTCGCCCTCACCGTGGGTGTGCGAGGCGACCGCTGCATCGCCACCAGCCAGTACCACCAGGGGGCGCTGCGTATTCTCCGCCCGCACTACCTCGATGACACCGGCCAGGTCTGCTACGTGGTGATCAATCCCGGGGGCGGGTACGTCGGTGGCGACGAGTATGAAATCGACATCGCCGTGGAGACAGGGGCCCGGCTCCTGCTGACCACACAGTCAGCGACGAAGGTCTACCGCACGCCCGGGAACCGGGCCGAGCAGCGGACACACATCCGGCTCGGCCCCAACGCGAGCCTGGAATCCGTGCCGGACCCGCTGATCGCCTACCGCGGCGCAACCTACCGGCAGGCCACTGTGATTGAGATGGACGGCAGCGCCTCGCTGGTGATGGCCGAGATCGTCACCCCGGGCTGGTCGCCGGACGGCGCCCTGTTCGGCTACGACGAGATCCGTCTGCGGAACGAGATCTCGGTCAACGGGCGCCTGGCGGTGCTCGACAACCTGCTGATCCGCCCGCTGACCGGTGCCGCCCCGCTGGACGGCATGGCCTTCCTCGAGGACTACACCCACGTCGGTTCCCTCCTGGTCATGGATGCCCGTGTCGATGCCGCGCTCCTGAACGAGCTGCATGAGCAGCTGCTGCCGCTGGCCGGCGCGTGCAATCTGGGCATGTCACTGCTCGACGGCGGCCTGGCCATCCGGGCCCTGTCCCACGCCACCGAGCCGCTGGACGCCGTCATCCGCGCCGGCATCGATTTCCTGCGCTTCCGCTGGCACGGCCAGCCCCGCCTTAACCTTCGAAAGTACTAAATGAAAGCCGTCTTGAACCACCACGAGCGGGAAGCCCTCCCGACGGCCCGCCGCTTGGCGGTGACCTTCGCGGCTGTCGCCGCCCTTCACGGGGTGATGCTCGCGCTGCTGGCCGATTCCCTGCGGACAAACCACAACCCTGTGGTGCTCGGCCTGCTCATCACCGCTTACCTTGCCGGTGTGAAGCACAGCTACGACTGGGACCACATTGCGGCGATCGACAACTCCACCCGCCGCTTCGCGGCCCAGGGCCGCAGCCCCGTCAGCGTGGGCTTCGCCTTCAGCATGGGCCACAGCATGGTGGTTGTGCTCGCCGGGGTCCTTGTGGTCAGCGGTGCCGGCATCATTCAGGATGCACTTAATGACGGATCGTCCGCGAACATGGTTTTGAGTATTACCGGGGCATCCGTCTCGGGGCTGTTCCTGCTGACCATCGGCGTTTACAACGCCGCCGCGTGCCGACGTACCGCCTTGTTGTACCGCCGGGTCAAGGACGGTGCAACCGTCACCCGCGAGGCGCTCGCGCCGACCGGTCTGGTGGCCCGCCTGCTCGACAAGCCGCTCTCCCGGGTAAAACGCCCACGCGACATTTTTGTCCTGGGCTTCCTTTTCGGCCTCGGCTTCGACACGGCCTCGACCATCGCGTTCCTGCTCCTCACGGCGACGGCCGCCCTCGCCGGCATCTCGCCGGTCGCGCTGATGGCCCTGCCCTTCGGCTTCATGGCGGCGATGACGCTGTGCGATACGGTGAACGGCGTCGCCATGATGAAGATGTACCGAAGCGCCGTTGTGGACCCCCGGCGCCGTATCGGCTTCAACATGGTCATCACCGGTGTGTCCGCAGCCTCTGCCCTGTTCATCTCGGTCATCACCATCGCCGGTGTACTGCACGCGATGCTCGGGCTCACCGACCCCGTGACCACTTTCCTGGCTGAGCTCGACCTGGGCCACGCCGGGCTGGTCCTCGTGGCGCTGTTGCTGTTTATCTGGGCTGCGTATACCTGGGTCCGCCGCGCCGGCGGATCCGCCTCAGCCACAACGGGCGCAAACCCGCAGGGATAGGGCCCGACGGCGGGATCGCGGCTTGGTCCCGCCAGCGGGACCGTTGGGCGGCGCTACTCGGCTGACGGCCGTTGCCGTTGCCGTTTCGTCGCCGACCGCTGTTCCTTGGCGGCGAGGCGGCGGCGGTCCGAACCCCGGGTCGGTTTGGTCGCCCGGCGCTTGGGGCCTTCGGGTGCCAGGCCTTCTGCCACCAGCTCGGTGAGCTTGGCCAGGGCGGTCTCGCGGTTGCGCAGTTGGGAGCGCTGTTCGGAGGAAGCCACGGTGATGATTCCGGTAACGAGGCGTGGTCCCAGACGTCTCAGCAGCATCTGCCGTTGGTCATCCGAAAGGGCGGCGGAGCCGGCGATGTTCCACGAGAGTTCGGCGCGGCTGTCCGTCGTGTTGACGTGCTGACCGCCTGGCCCGGACGAGCGCGAGAACCGCCAGCGGAGTTCCGACGCGGGAATCGTGAGCGCGGGCGATACCTCCAGGTCCATGCAACCAGCGTTGCACACTATGGGCGTGATCCACGCCGTCCAGGCCCGGCCCCGGACGCAGTTGGGCGCACGCTCTTAAACCTGATGTTGGAAGATGTCGCGCCGGTGGCCCATGGCGACGACCAAGACGATCAGCTGTGCGTCCCGGATCTCGTAGATGATCCGGTAGTCGCCGGTACGGACACGCCAGTCGCCGCTGCTTCCGGAGAGCTTCTTGGCTCCTGGGGGACGCGGCGTCGCGGCGAGCAGTTCGATGGCGGCTTGGAGGCGTCGGCGTGCGTCGGGCGGAAGCTTGCGCAACTGCCTGACAGCGGCCGGAGCAAGCTGCACGGCATAGCTCACGCCAGGCCCAGTTCCGCCTTGACTTCCTCCCAAGGCACGGGGCCGTTGCCCGTCTCGGCCATTTCGTTCCGCGCAGAGCTCGCCGCGCGGAGATCCGCCAGGTCCTCGGCAGCCTCGATCAAGCGGGCGAGATCCTCGGCGTCGATCAAAGCGGCCACGCGGCGTCCCCGGCGTAGCAGGTACACCGGTTCATGATTCACCCGCGCGGTATCGACCGCTTCCGAAAGCCGGCTGCGTGCGTCGGTCACAGTCATCTCACTCATGACTGTATTTTAGTCCCAATCCGCCGAAACGTACATAAGCGCTATTAGAGCGAAAATGACGCTCCGCCACGCCCGTCGGGTGCAGCGGAGGGAGGTATTGGCAGGCCCCTGATAGGGAGGGCCCTCGCTAGGTCCGGTATGGACGGGTTGTATTGAACGTGAACCCCAGTCCTGCCCCCACCCCAAGAACGGAGCCAGCGTGACCGCCGTCGAAACCACGATTCCCGCACGCGAGCAGGCAGTCGGCCGCCCCCTGGCGATTGTGCTTGGCCTGCTGACCATCTTCGGTCCCATCTCCATGGACCTCTACCTGCCGGTCCTCCCGGCGCTCACCGCTGAGCTTCAAAGCACGACGTCGGTGGCCCAGTTGACCATCACCGCGTGTCTGCTGGGCCTCGCCATCGGTCAATTGGTGGCCGGGCCCCTCTCCGACCGGCTGGGTCGGCGGATGCCGCTGCTGATCGGCGTCGTTGCCTACACAGTCACCTCGGTTCTCTGTGCGCTGAGCCCGACCGTGGAGACGCTCATCATCGCGAGGTTCGTTCAGGGTCTGGCCGGAGCCGTGGGCATTGTCATTGCGCAGGCCGCCGGACGGGACGTCTACTCGGGCGCCAAGCTGATCCGCTACTACGGCCGCCTCACGGTTCTCGGCGGACTGGCCGCCATCATTGGTCCGGTCATTGGCGGGCAACTGGCCACCGTGACCGACTGGCGCGGAGTGTTCCTGTTCCTCGCCGCCGTCGGGGTCGCGGTCCTGGTGGCGTCATTGGTGATCTTCAAGGAGACCCTGCCCGCGAAACGGCGGGTGACCGGAGGCTTCTCCCATACCATCCAGGATTTCCGCCGGCTTCTTGCCGACCCGGTGTTCGTCGGCGCCGTGCTGATCACCGGGTTCACGTACTCGGCGGTCTTCGCCTATTTGAGCGGGGCAACATACATACTCCAGGGCACGTATGGGCTCTCCCCGCAGGGTTACTCGTTTGCCTTCGGCCTGAATTCACTGGGCTTTATGGTTTTCGGGTTCATGGCCGGCCGGCTCGCCGAACGGTGGTCCGAACGGGGGACACTCACCGTGGGCCTGATTATGACTGCGGCCGGCGCCCTGGGGCTGCTGGCGACGGCGCTCCTGCACCTGCCGCTGAGTGCAATTATTTTGTCCCTTTTCACTATGGTCAGCGGGGTTGCTGTGACCAGCCCGCCGGCCACCTCGCTGGCACTCAAGGATTATCCCGACATTGCCGGGACGGCCTCCTCATTGCTGGGGCTGGCCCGGTACGCCTTCGGAGGGATCGCCGCTCCCTTGGTGGGCATCGGCGGCGCCACCGACGCCGTTCCGTTCGGGATAGTTGCAGCCGTTTCCGCGGCAGCGGCCGTCCTTTGCCTCGGGCTGGTCAGCAGGCGGCGTGGTCCAGGTGTTATCGGCCGGATGTAAGTCACCCCGCCCGCTCGACCGCCGCCAGGATCGCCTGGCCAAGCTCCACGGGTTTGGTGAACTGGGGCCAAGTGCCCGGTGGGGAGGTCCACGTACTCGATGTCGCGGATGCGAGCCAATTCCTCGGTGAAGGGGTGGCTGGTGTCGATCCATTCGGTCAGGAGCGATGACGGGAATTCGCACGCGATCACCGTGGCGGGGACGTCGTAGCGGCGGATGTCATGCAGGCGCTGCCGGCCGTAGGCCACACCCTTGGGCTGCGGAATGGCGCGGGCCCGGAAAGATGCGCGGAGCTCGTCGGTGAGGTCCACCAGGTCGGCGTCCTCGAATCCGTCCCACGGCGGCAGCGGCACGTCGTCGCCGTCGGTGGGCAGCTCGTCATTTATGGCGCCGCCTTCGCCCAGGGGTCCGCTGTCCACGTAGATGTTCCGCGCCACCCGGTCTGGCCGCGCGTCCGCCACCGCGTGGATGATCGCGCCCCCGCCGGAGTGCCCCACGAGGACCACTTTTCCCTCGAGGCGATCAACAAAATTTACGACGGCGGCAATATGGTCCTGAAGGCTGATGCCGGCCCGGGGTGTATCGACAGATTCGAGGCCGGGCAGCGTCAGCGGATGGGTTGTGTGCCCGGCCGCCTCCAAGGCAGGCGTCACCTCCTCCCACGATGAGGCGTCCAACCAGAAACCGGGTACCAGGATGATGTCCATGACGGAACCCTACTCCGCGCCCCCGGCACTGGGTAAGGCATTAAGCAAGGCGCCGGGTACGGCCGGTGCAGACAAACCGCCGTCGCGCATTGCGGCGACGGCGTCGGTCAGCGGCACGAATTCCGTGTCGTGTGTGACCATCACGGTGGCCACTTTGAACTCGTCCGTGACCCGGCGAAGCAGCCCGACGATGGAGGCGCTGCGCGCGTGGTCCAGCGCCGCCGTCGGCTCGTCCACCAGCAGTACTTTGGGACTGCCCATCAGGGCCCGGGCAATGTTCACCCGCTGCCGCTGCCCGCCCGAGAGCTGATGCGGACGCTTGTCCGCGGACCCGGTCAGGCCCACCAGATCCAGGAGTTCCACGGCGCGCGAACGCGCGGCCTTCAGGGACTTGCCGCGCAGGTGGTGGCCGATCATCAACTGCTCGACGGCGGTCAGGGAGGCCAGGAGGTTGGGCTGCTGGAAGATGATGCCCACCTTCTCCCGTCGCAGCGCGGTCAGTTCCTTGTCCTTCAGTCCCGCCGTGTTGGTCCCGTCAATGACCACGTCCCCACTGGTGGGGCGGACCAAGGTTGCCGCCACGGCCAGGAGGCTGGATTTGCCCGAGCCGGACGGGCCCACCAGCGAAACCATCCGGCCTGCCGCGACCTGGAGGCTGACGCTGTCCAGGGCCTTAACGGTTCCGCCGCCGTCCGGGTATTCGAGGGTGACGTTGGTGAGGGCCAGCGGCGGGCGGGCCAGGACGGGGCCGGCAGTTGGCGTGGCCAGGAGTGCAGGTGTGACAGACATGGGAAGTACCTTTCGGAGGGTGAAAAAGGAGTTAGTTGCCGCCGAGAGCGATCAGCGGATCGACGGTGGTCACCTTGCGGACTGCCAGCGCGGCACCCGCCATGCCCAAGGCCACAATTCCCAGCACGGGCAGCAGCGTGGTGGCTGGCGTGACCAGGAACGGCGCCGCCTGGGCTGCGGCGAACCCGCCAAGAATTCCGACCGCCCCGCCCAGGCCAGCGCCGGCCAGCAGCACGATGGCGGCCTGGGTCATGGCGTCGCGGAGCACGTAACCTCCGGACGCGCCCATGGCCTTGAGGACTGCGATATCGCGGGTGCGTTGAACCGTCCAGACCGTCAGGAACGCCACGATCACCAGCGCCGAAATCCCATAGAGGAATGCCTGCATCAGCATCAGCGACCCGTTTTCGCTCTTAAAGGAGCCCAGCGCCTGGAACGATCCTGTGCGGGTGGTGCTGACAGTCTGCGCCATCGCATTGGCCGACTCCTGGTCCACCTCGGCGCCGTCCTGGAAGGTGACCGCCACGACGGTCGCCACGGGCGTGTTCCCGGGCGTGTTCCCCGGCGTGCTGCCGGCAGCCGGAGCCAGGTGCGCCACCTCGGTCCAGGTGGGCAGCGCTGTCCACACCACGCCGGTGTGCGAATACCACTGGTCATCCACGACGGCGGTGACGGTCACTTCAGTGCCACCCACCGTGGCGCTGTCTCCGACGTCGAGCGAGAGATCTGCGGCGACGGTCGCGCCGATCACCACCGACCCCGCCTTGACCGGCGACGGAGCCAGATGCCCGTCCTCGGCAACACCGAACACCGCCACGTTGGTGGTGCCGCCGTCGCCGCCCTGGAGGCGGGACTGGCTGATACCCAGGGCCTCGGCCCGGGCCACCCCGGCGGTGCCCTGCCAGCTGTCCACCTGCGCTGCCGTCACCTCGCTCTCGGTGAAGGACGCCGTGGGCTGGTTGGCGCCCGGGGCGCCAAAAACGATGCTGTCCACCGGCTTGGCCTCAGCGCCGGAGCCAGGACCAGACCCGGCACCCAGCTTCCCGATGGCGGACGTGGACTGGTCGCCCAGCCCGGCGGTGAGCCCGGACAGCAGCACCAACAGCAGTGTCACCAAGGCCACCACGCCGCCCATCAGGGCAAACCTGCCCTTGGCGAACCGGATATCGCGAATAGCGAGAAACACGTTGTACTTCCTTCAGTGGGGTGGATTTCCTTCTGATTCCACTCTCCGGCGCATCCGCCCAACCCGCATCGGGGACTTGGTTGAGCCGGGCGGGACAAAGGGCTGACGGGGCGGTCAACCTTTTGGTTGATCCGTACGTCCCCGCCGGCGCATAAGCTGAGCAAATGCCTGCCGCTGACCCACAGACCACCACGTCGGGGGCTGCCATCCTGCGGTTCCTGCGGGTGACGCTTCATGTCGGTTTTGCCGTGCTGCTGCTGGTTGCCATCCTGCGGCTCCATTTGGCGGCTGGCGCGGACGGCGCGGCAGCCAGCCAGCGCCTTGCCTGGTCACTACTCGCACTTGCCTTGGCGGCCGCGTATCTCGCCGGCACCATCCTGGAAAAGCGCTTCGCCGCCGGCCGTTCCAGCTTCAACCCGCACCCCTACGCCGCCCCTTGGCTGGGCCTTGTCACGGTGCTGTGGGGCATCCTCCTCGCGGGCAGCGCCGAGTTTTCCTGGGTCGCCTTTCCGCTTTTCTTCCTCCACCTGCATGTCCTCCCGCGACGAATTGCGCTGCTCACCATAGCCGCGATGACGGCCGCCGTTGTTGCCTCGCAGTGGGTGGCCAGCGGACTGCCGTTACCCACCCTCCCCATAATCCTGGGACCGGGGCTGGGTGCCGTTTTCGCCGTAGTCACCGGGCTCGCATACCGCGCTCTCTACGAGGAGAGCGAGGCGCAGCGGCTGGCCGCGGACGAACTCCGGCGCACCCGGGCCGAGTTGGCCAAAACCCAGCACGACGCCGGTGTCGCAGCTGAACGTGAGCGCCTGGCCCGCGAAATCCACGACACCCTCGCGCAGGGCCTGTCCAGCATCGTCCTGGTGGCGCGGGCGGCGGAGAAGTCCCTGGCCAGCGGCGATCTTGCCGCCGCCGCCGAGCGGTTCGCGCTGGTGCAGCAGACGGCGTCGGAAAACCTCGCGGAGGCCCGCAGCTTTGTCCGCGGCCTCGCGTCGCCGCAGCTCCAGGAGTCGTCGCTACCGGAGAGCCTGCAGCGGCTCTGCGCCGAAACCGAAACCATGGCGGCCGCCCGCGGTGACGGACTCCGCTGCCTCTTCGAGCTGGTGGGCAACCCCGCGGAGCTGCCGCCACAGTACAGCGTCACCCTGCTCCGGGCCGCCCAGGCCAGCCTGTCCAACATCCGGCTTCATGCCAAGGCAAGCACCGCCGTCGTCACCCTCGCGTTCCTCGGGGACGAGGTCACACTGGACGTGTACGACGACGGCACGGGCTTTGTGCCGGAGGCGCCCGGTTCCGGCGTGGCCGGCCGGGCGGACGGCAGTGGGTTCGGGCTGCGTTCGCTTGCTGCCCGGGTGGGTGAGCTGAGCGGCTCGGTGGACGTGGAGACGGCGCCGGGCGAGGGGACCGTCATCGCCGTCCGGCTGCCGCTCACAGGCGGGGCGATACCCGGGCAGCAGTTGCCCGGCCCGGGAGGGGAAAACTGATGGGGGAGCTCCGCATTCTGCTGGTGGATGACCACCCTGTGGTCCGCGCGGGCCTGCGCGCCATGCTGACCGAATTCGAGGACTTCAGCGTGGCTGCCGAGGCCGCCGACGGGGACGCTGCGCTGCGCGAACTCGCACGGCTGCGGACGCTGGGGGAGCGCGTGGACGTGGTGCTGATGGATCTGCAGATGGGCACCGGGATGGATGGTGTTACCGCCACGGCAGCGATCCGCAAACTGGAATCCCCGCCACCGGTCCTGATCCTGACCACGTACGACACCGAGGCGGACATCCTGGCTGCCGTTGAGGCGGGCGCCAGTGGTTACATGATCAAGGACGCCCCGCCGGAACAGATCCGCCAGGCGGTGTTGTCAGCGGCGGCCGGCCAGACGGCGCTGGCGCCCAAGGTTGCGGCACTGTTGATGTCTCGGATCAGCAGCCCGGAAACCGCCCTCACAACCCGTGAGGTCCAGCTCCTTGAACTGCTGGCCACCGGCTTGACCAACCGCGCCATCGCCCGGCGGCTCTTCATCTCCGAAGCCACCGTCAAAACACACCTCGTGCACATCTACGGCAAGCTCGGCGTGGACAACCGGACGTCCGCCATCGCCCTGGGCACGCAGCGGCGAATTATCCGCACGCCGGGCCAGTAACGGTTCCGTATTCGGCGTGCATTGCTCCGTCGTCAGGGGAACTTTGAGGTGACCCGATCTTTGCGGACTTAACGATCGCACCGTGGCCCTGAAGGAACATTTTTCGGCCGCCACCGTGATCGGTCCAGACCCAGATGATGGAGAAGTCCGCCGTGGCGGCATCCACAACCCCGGTGCCGGTGAGTGTTCCTTCGACGAAGCTGACCTGCTCACCGACAACAAACCTCGGGTGGCGGATCCGGTTCTTCCTCCTGCGAGAGGATGTGAGGCTGCCTGGAGCCATCATCGGGTGGCTCCAGCGGTGCTGGGAGCGGTCTTTTGGTGGTGAGTCATGGGCATCCTTCGGTCGCATGGTGGCTCTGCCAGCTCATTACAACCCTGCCCGCTGCTCCCAGGTCACGCTCTGTGTACGTGGTGGGTCCAGCCTAACCGGGAGTAGGTTCGCGGTGCCTTCCGAACCCAATGCGACCAAGCATCATTTCCCGCTGCGGCGTGCAAAGGGCGGCGCGACGCCTCATTGCGTAACAGGGGGTCCGTCCGCCCCCAGCATGCTGGGGCAGGCCGCGGCCCAACTGCTAAAATGGCTGGGTTGTAGACCGGCCTATAGCTAGTCCAGCCAGCGCCGTAACATAAGTAGGGGACCACACAAGAGATGACGGCAGGCGGTTCGCACATCAGCACTTCGAAGAACTTCCCCGGTCCGTCGAAAAAGACAGCCGCCGGCGCGGAGTTCCCGAAGTCGGCTGCTACCGCTGCAGTTCCCCCCACGAAGCCCCGGGTATACGTCGCCACCGGGCAGGGGTTCCTCGGCGCGCTCATGATGTTTGTTGGCTCGATCGGAACGGGCTGGATCGCCAACGGCTCACCCATGATCCGCCAGCCGGTGGTCATCGCCCTGCGGACCGAGGGCTGGGGTGTGACGCTGTCCACCGTGCTTTTGACGGTGGGGGCCATGCTCCTGATGCGGTCCTGGCTCAGGCTGGGCCAGCGGCTGGGTGACTGGGGCGAACACTCGCTGCGGTCGGTGGTCATAGCCATCTCCGCCTGGTCCCTGCCGCTCCTGCTGGCCGTCCCCATTTTCTCCCGCGATGTCTACGCCTACACCGGCCAGGGCCGCCTGGTCATGGAGGGGCAAAATCCCTACACCGTGGGCATCTCCACACTCAACAACTGGTTCGCCCTTGGCGCGGACCCGGCCTGGGCAGAGAACAGGACCCCTTACGGGCCCTACTTCCTGTGGCTCGCCCGCGGTGTTGTGCAGCTGACAGGGGCCCAGCCCGACGTGTCCGTGCTGCTTTTCCGCCTGATCGCCGGCTTCGGGGTTCTGCTCTGCGTCATCTACGTGCCGAAGCTGGCAGAACTGCACAGTATTAACGGCGCGCGGGCGCTCTGGATCGCGGTGGCCAACCCACTGTTCCTCATCAGCTTCGTGGCCAGCGCCCACAACGACGCACTGATGGTGGGCCTCGCCGTCGCCGGTGTCTATTTCGCCGCGACGAAGCGCTACTTGGCCGGCATCCTGCTGGTCACCGCCTCCATCGGGATCAAGCCGATCACCGTGCTGCTGCTCCCGTTCATCGGGGTGATGTGGGCTGGGCCCGCCGCCTCGTGGACGCGGAAGTTCCTCATTTGGGGCGCGACGGCGGGAATTAGTTTCGCCGTGCTGGCCGTCAGCGGGATCCCCTACAACCTCGGGTTGGGCTGGGTGTGGGCCATCATGGACCCGACGCCGGGGTACACCGGGTATTCGCCGTCGGGGTTCCTGGGGCAGCAGGTCGAGTTCCTCGGCAATGTGCTGGGACTGCCGGGCGGCACTATCGCGGACCTTTTGCGGACGGGCATGAAGTGGGCGGCTATAGGCCTGGTGCTGCTGCTGATGTTCCGTGGCGATTACTCGCGGGCGGTGCGCCGGCTGGCCCTGGCGTTCGCTGCCGTTGTGATGCTTTCGCCCATCATCCAGCCCTGGTACATTCTCTGGTTTGTGCCGTTCCTGGCTGCCACCGGCATCCGGAACGACTGGCAGATCCGGTGCCTCTACGTGGGTGTGACGTTCTTTGTGGTGTTCGGCGCGCAAGACCAGCTCTCGGTCTGGTCCTTTGTAGAGCTGGCCATTGACGCGTCGTCTTTGGCGTTCGTGACGGCGCTGCTGTTCACGTTCTACCTCCTGGTCCTGGACATCCACACGCGAAAGCTGCTGATCGAGGGCAAACCCTCGGACTGGGCCCGGCGTGGATGGGGCTGGGTGCAGGAGCAGCGGCGAAGGGTCCGCTGAGGCGCGCCCTACTGGTTGCACTCCTTGCTCTATGTCGGCACGCAAGAAGGAAGAAGCTTGACTGTTACACCACGAATGTTCAAGTCAACCGTTCGTGAAGAGGGGCCTGGGCCTTTTTTCGAACGCGCAGGCAATAGTCTTGAGGAAGTGTCCCTGACGGGCCGAAATCGGGAGACTGGAGAGTGAGCTATGCGGGTATCCGCTGAAGATCGAAAAGAACAGCTGATTTCAGCGACAGTTGAACTTATGCGTCGTGAGGGCGTTCAGTCCGTGACCATCCGGGCCATTGCCAAGGAGGCTAACGCTCCACTGGCTACAGCACACTATTGCTTCAGCAACAAAGAGGAGCTGATGGAGGCGGCCGCCGAGGCTTGGTTTAAGAACTTGAGCCGCTTCTCAAGCGACGTCCCGGTCCATTTAGGCCTTCGCAAGGCTGTGGAACAGGTAGCCGAAGGCTACTGGCGCGCCCTTGAGGAAGAGCCCGAAAGCATACTTTCTGAGATTGAACTCATTTTGTGGGCAACACGCAATGCCGCCGTCAGCCCGCTGGCCGGGAGGATTTATCCCGCCTATGAAGTGGAACTCGGAAATATGTTCGCTTCCGCCGCCCAGAACACCGGCGAACAGTGCCTCATGGAGTTCGCTACGCTGGTCAGGATTTTTTTGATGATTTACGACGGAGCGGCCATTCAATACATGACCGACCCGAAGGCCGCCGATCATCGCGCCCAGTTCTTTATGATGATTGACGCACTTCTCCTCAAAGCCGGCGTCTGAACCAGCGCGGCCTCAGGCGGGCACCTTGGTGTCGGAACGGTCGGAACGGTCGGCAGGGGATGTGGCGACTGCCGGCAGGGATTTCAATCCCGCCGCGCAGCCCACAATCCCGGCGATGAAGAGTACCTTCAACAGGCTGAAGGGTTCGACGCCGGTGGCCATCGCCCAGCCCACCGTCAGCGCAGCGCCGATTCCCACCCAGACGGCGTAGGCGGTGCCGAGCGGGATGCTGCGGATAGCCAGGCCGAGGCCGGTCATGCTCAGGGTGGCCGTGACCGCGAAGACCAAGGTGGGCAGCAGGTGGGTGAAACCATCGGAATTGCCCAACGCCGTGGCCCACACGGCTTCCAGTACGGCGGAGGCGAGGAGCAGCAGCCAGGCGACGGAACGCTTGGTCATTACGCCACCACCTTGAGGCCAACCACGCACGCGGCGATGCCGGTGAGCAGCAGGAGGCGGGCCGTCGTCGGACGTTCCGTTTTGGTGATGATCGCGTAGGCGGAGGTCAGCACCACGCCTACGCCCACCCAGACGGCGTAGGCGGTCCCGGTAGGGATGGACTGCATGGCGAGGGCGAGTCCGCCCATGCTGGCGACGGCGGAGACCAGGAAGAGGAGCGCGGGCGGGACACGGCGCCGGCCGGAAGATTGGAAGGTCCGGTGCAGGGCGGCGGCCCAGACGGCCTCCATCGACCCGGAAAGAATGAGGATTAACCACGACATAACAGATCCTTTGGCCTCGCTTGTAGGACCCGACGGCGGGTGGCCGGGCCGGAAGTCAGTCTCAAGATCAACCTCCCCGTGGGTTTGTACCGGGGCCTCCCGCAGTGTTCACTGGGGATCAACACCTAAGCCATGGTGGCGAACATGAGGGCCATGATGGCGGCGCCGAGGGCTTCGAGGCTGTGTTTTTCCCGGGGGGAGTGAGCGGTCTTTTTGGGCTCCGTGGTTGCCGGTTTCCGGGTGCGCAAAAGAAGGGCGATGAAGATCAGCGCCGCGGTTGCGAAGATGATTGTCAGCGGGGTGGCGAGGCTGGGTAGATGATCGAGGGTTGCGGTGGCAGTGGCGCGGGGTAGCTGGGGCATTGCGTGGTGGGCGTTGGGCAATGGCATGGTTTCTGCGGCGCCGGGGGTGATGTGGCTCGTCATCATGGTGATCATGAGTGCGGCGCCGGCCATGCTGACGCTGTGGTAAACGCATTTCAGGCGGCTCAGGCTGCCTGTGCAGAGTATTTTGAATTCGGGCCGGGCGACGGCCTGGATAATGAACCAGAGCGCTGCGCCGGTGAGGACGGCGATCTGGGCCAGCACGGTGGAGGGTGCGAGGTTCCAGAGCATGGCGGCCATTAGGAGGTTCATGAGGGCGTGGAGGCTGTTGTTGACCCGTTCGATGAATTGGTCGGGTTTGGTGGCCTGCAGGAGGTGGTAGCTTCCGCTGAGCAGCAGGACGGCTGTGAGGGTCCAGGTAATTGCGGGGATATTGAACACGCGGATCACACTCTCGCTACAGGGTTTGGGTTAGGTGCAGGCGGTCCCCGGTGCTTTGGTTACAGCACCGGGGACCGCCTGTTTGAGGGTTGTTCGTTTTTCCAGCTTTAGCTCAGATGCCTGGTTCTTTGCTTTCCTGAAGCTGGTCCGGGCTTATTTGTCGGTGGTGCAGCATGTTTCGGTGTTGGTTGTTTGGGTTCGGTTTTCGTTGGTGGGGAGGTTGAGGGTGGGGTTTTGGTCGAAGAATCCGTGGGGTTCGAGCATGAAGCCGATGTTTTGGCGGGGCATGATGGGCCAGTCTTCGAGGCGGACGACGTGGTGCATGCCGAAGGTGTACCAGACTACGAGGTCTTGGTCCACGATGTTCCGGTCTGCTTGGGTCCAGATGTGCAGGCCGTCGTCGGCGCCGGTGGCTTGGTTGGGGAATTCGCCGGCGGCGAAGCGTTCGGTGCGGTTGTAGGCG